>CAMLXE010000028.1 GCA_946490455.1 uncultured Desulfovibrio sp.
TATAAAAAAGAAAGACCCCGGGAAGTTGTGCCGGAGTCTTTCTTTATTATTGAGAAATTACAGTGAAACCATCATGACACAGCAGCGTCTTCACCAAGCAGGCGACGTGCAATTTCCTGAGCAGCTCTTCTGCCAGCCCCCATGGCCAGGATGACGGTTGCCGCACCGGTTACGATATCGCCACCGGCAAAGACATTGGGAATGGACGTTTCACCTGTCTTTTCATCAGCAACAATATACCCGCGGCTGTTGAGCTCAAGACCTGGTGTAGATTCGAGCAGAATGGGATTGGAGCGTGTTCCCACGGCAATGATGGCAAGATCCGTTTCGTGTTCGAAGACAGCTCCTTCCACCGGAACCGGGCGACGACGACCGGAGGCATCGGGCTCACCAAGCTCCATGCGCTGCAGTGTGACCGATTTGAGAACGCCATTTTCCCCATTGAAGCGGACCGGGGCCACCAGTTCAAGAAGCTTCACGCCTTCTTCCTCGGCGTGTTCGATTTCCTCATGCCTGGCCGGCATTTCGGCACGAGAACGCCGATAGATAATGGTCGAGCTTTCCGCTCCCAGGCGCAGAGCCGTACGGGCCGCGTCCATAGCCACGTTACCAGCGCCAAACACGGTTACATGACGCCCTGGGTAGGTGGGGGTATCATAATTGGGGAAGTCATAGGCACGGCCAAGATTGACACGCGTCAGATATTCGTTGGCGGAAAAGACGCCGATGAGGTTTTCACCCGGTATGTGCAGGAACTGGGGAAGCCCGGCCCCAACACCAATCAAGCGGCCCTTTACCCCCCCGCCAACGAGCCCCACAACTAATTTTGTGCGGCCGCCGATCAAGTTTGCCTGGAAGTCCACATGGTTACGGCGAAGACCGTCAAGTTCGGCCGCCACAACATTTTTGGGAAGACGGAAGGCAGGAATTCCGTAGATAAGGACGCCACCAGGTTCATGCAGGGCCTCAAAAACAGTGACCTTGATTCCACGGTCGGCCAGATAGCCGGCCACGGTGATGGAAGCAGGCCCGGAACCGATGCAGGCAACCTTGAGGTCTTCGCGCACGGCAACAGGCGCTTCCTGTGTACCCTCGGCAGCGGCCTTTTTCATGGCACTGTCTGCTACAAAACGTTCCAGCCGCCCAATGGCAACGGATTGCCCCTTCTTGCCAAGAATACACTGGCCTTCACACTGATTTTCCTGGGGACAGACGCGGCCGCATACGGCAGGCAAGCTGTTGGTACTTTTCAGAATTCTATAGGCTTCGTCGAGATTTCCCTCAACAATCTGAGCGATGAACTCAGGAATACGCACCTCCACTGGACAGCCCTTACGGCATGTGGGGCGTTTGCATTGCAGACAACGGCTCGCTTCGGCCAGCGCCATTTCCGGTGTATAGCCGAGTGCGACTTCATTAAAATTATGAGCCCGTTCCGCAGCTGGCTGACAGGGCATTTCCGTGCGGGGAGCCTTGCTGGGTTTTGCTTTTTCGGTATTAGTCATGGCAGGTGCACCTGTGCTGGTGGTGTTCGACGGATTGCTTTTCCATAAGAGTAAAGGCAGAGAGCCGTTGACGAAGTTCGGCAAAATCCACCTGATGGCCATCAAATTCAGGGCCATCCACACAGGTGAACTTTGTTTCGCCGCCTACGGTCACCCGGCAGGCGCCACACATGCCGATGCCATCTACCATAAGGGAATTCAGACTGACAGTGGTCTTTACGCCAAAGGGCTCTGTTGTCTTGGCCACAGCCTGCATCATGGGAACGGGACCAACGGCCACAACTTCCTGTACCCGCTTGTCCTGTTCAAGACGTTCCTGAAGAAGCTGCGTCACAAAGCCCTTGCGTCCGTAGCTTCCATCGTCTGTGGAGATAAGTACTTCATCACAGAAGGATTTCAGCTCCTTTTCAAAAAGCAGCAGATCCTTGCTGCGTGCGCCGATAATGGCCACCACATAATTGCCGACCTTATGATGTCCCTTGGCAATGTGATGCATGGCGGCAATTCCCGTACCACCGCCAACGCAGATGACCGTATCACCCTTTACGATATGAGTCGCCTTTCCCATCGGACCGGCAACGTCCAGAATGGAATCACCCTCTCCGAGAGCTTCAAGCAGCATTGTTGATTTTCCCATGACGAGATACACGATGGTAATCGTACCTCGTTCCGGATCGGTATCAGCAATGGTCAGCGGGAAGCGTTCCCCGTGATCATTGACGCGCAGCATGACGAAGTGTCCCGGTTTGGCCGTGGCAGCGATTTGCGGTGCATCAAGCACCAGCTTGCTCGTCCGCCCCGGAATCAGGGATTCCTTGTGCAGGATAGTGGTTGGCATGAGTAAGGCGCTCCTTGTTTCAAGGTAAGAGTTGCAGATATCTGTGGCGATATCACGGACTTTCATGCGGCCGAACATGTTTCTGGTCCGCATTTTCCCTTTCGCAATGAGACATCACTGTATACTACGACGGTGCGTTTCCCGGTACGCAGTTTCCCATCCATACATGTGTATCATTGCGTGCCCGGTGTGGAGCAAATTTCCACAAGATTCATCTCAAGGATGAACCGGGCGACAGGCCGGTCCGCTTCCTCCATATAAACGGAGACCTGCCAAAACTGTACGCATAGGAGAATGACTCTCAGAGTCTTCCCCACCCATGCGACCTCAATCAAAATCGACCATCCGGATGCCCTGTTCGTCTGCCCGAAGAGCCATACGCCGACGAAAGACACGGAACCATTTTTCGCCCCAGTGTTCCCTGAACAGCAGTACAGCCAGCCATTCTGCCGTATGCAGGACAGGACGTCGGATTCGCAGCGAGATGAGGCTACGTGCAATTCCTACTCGACATGATGGGCATCCCACAATAATAGGACGCTGTGCCGGATAATTCTGTAATTCGCGTTCCAGAATAGCCATCTTTCTTTTGCGCAATGGGTTGAATACCAGCGGAGAAGCAATGGAACCCATACCGGACTCGCCGCAACAGCCTGGAGAAATCAATACGTCTGCCCCGGTAAATGCTGCAAGCGCTCCGGCCTGTTTGCTAATGCCCTTGACCTTGTGGGCACCCACCCATTCAGGATGACAGGATGTGTGGTACAGAATGGGACCATCATACAGATTGGGGCTGGCCGTCAACCGAGGAAGAACAAACTGTGTCACATCCTGATGTACCAGTTCCCGGGGTGTTCCATCCTCCCCCGCAGGAAGGAGAGAAGCCAAATCGTGCCGCTCAATGCCTTCCCGGCATGATCCACAGGCCGTAATGACATGTGTTATCCGCAATCCTTTGGATTCTGCCTGTGTCAGGACATCACGCAGAACTTTCCGATTGTTTTCCAGATTGTCCCGAAATGCCCCATCGTCACCTGAGGAGAGCAACGGATACCCGCAGCACAGATGTCTGTCGGGCATGACCACAGCAAAGCCTGTACGCAGAAGCAAAGCCAGAACGGAAAAGCCAATGGTGCGCGCAAGAAGACTTCCGCCGCAACCGGGGAAATAGAGAACCGCTTCCAGCGGCTTGTCTCCACTGAGTTCACGCCGTTCCAGGAAGATATTGCCACGGTCCAGATGCAGTGCCTCATAAAGGTTACCATAGCCTGGTTCCGGTCCCTTGCCAGAGAACAGAGGATTGTAGAGATGCCTGCGGAAAGTCTGTGGTGCTATGCCTACTATGCGGTTCTGCATGCGCTGACCAAGAGCAGCCACCTTCACAGCCTTGGGAATACGCCGGGACGGGTCCTTGACCAGCCAGTTAAGAACGCGAGACTTAAGGGGATGTCCCCCAGCTCCTTCTTCCTCCAGGAAGGCGCGTAGAGCAAGTGCAACCTCGGCTGAAGGAATCTTGACCGGACACACGGCTGTACATCGGCCACAACCCGTACAATGTTCCACCATGTTGCGCAGTTCGGCAAGAATCGAAGGGTCAGGTTTGCCCTTGTTTATCTGGGAATAGTAGATGGCCTCAATGATGGCGCCAAGCACCATATTCTTGTTGCGGGGATGGTAATAGAAAGAACTTTCCGGATCAAGCATGGGACAGACCTGCTTGCACTTGCCGCACCGGGTACAGGTCTGAACAGACGCCAGGAGGTTGATGAGCCGTTCCTTGTCTGGAAGGCCGCTCTCACGAATATCCTCAATGAGCCGGTTAAAGGAGAAGGTAAACGGCCGTACGGGAAGTTCCCGCTGTGTGAGTTTGGCGGGATTGAACACATCCCGCGGGTCAACCCGTTCCTTAAAGGCCCGGATTGCATCCATCTTTTCCTTACCAAGGAAGGCAATCTTGGTAATGCCGATACCATGTTCTCCGGAAACGGCACCGCCCATTTCCTGCGCTTCGGCCATAACCCGGACAACCGCCTCTTCGGCTACCTCCAGCATGTAGGGATCATTTGAATTGACGGGAATATTGACATGGCAGTTGCCGTCACCCGCATGCATATGGCTCGCGACAATTACCCGGCTTGCCTTCATTTCCTCGGCAATCTTGCCTATTTTGGCCCTGATGCGAGGATAGCGTTCTCCCATCAGTTCAAGGAAGGCAAGAGCCCGTTCCTCAAGCTCATCATCAGAAAGATCAGGAACACTGCTTCCATCCTGAACCATGCGGGACACATTGACGAATTCTCGATTCAGGTCCTTGTCGTCCAGAGCCATCCCGGGGAGCCTCCCCAGTTCCTGCAGGGCACGTCGATAGGCAGTCGCTGCGCATTCCAGATTGAGACGTTCAAGAAAGAGCGCAAAATCAGGAATCCGCTGCATGGGAATAACAACGTCCTCATTCATCTTGAAGCCGGATGTCCGGCGGGCAATGGCAGAAAGACGATGTCGGTCTTCCCAGAAGAGTTCCGCTTCCTTTTCATCTCTGGCGACGGTCAGTTCCACATTTTCGTGTTCGGCCACAATGGAGGAAATCTCCTGCACGCACTTCTCAAGCAGATAGGAGTCGTCCCCATCCACCTGAAGAATAATGACAGAAATGGGAAGCCCTTCATGGTTGGGTGATTTTGGATGATAGTCAATGGCCCGGACGTACTTGGCGTTGAACTCTTCCAGAGCGGACAGATGCGCGTAGTCTCCTTCCTTCCGGATACGATCTCGCAAGGCAACAATCTGCCCGATAACCACTGCGGCCTGATGCATGGATCGGCCATAGAATTCAAGGACCATCACTCGCGAACAGGCAGGCTTGTGATGGACCACAAAGGTGGCCTCAATGATGATACCGTCAACCCCTTCCTTCTGCATACCGGGAAGGCCACCAAGGGCCTTATTGGTCACGTCCTTACCGAGACCCGGCAGACGAATTTCGGAACCGTGCAGTTCAACGACACTGCGCACGCCGCCGCTCAGATCCTTGACCTCAAATACGGCCAGTTCATCCGGCAGAATCTTGTGTCGTGGATGGTTCTTGCGCTCAACCGTGATAATTTCACCCGTAGGCGTTACCATGCACCACGAAAGAAGATTGTCGAGTGTTGTGCCGTATTCAAAGGCAAAGGGCCCGCCAGAATTTTCGGCCACATTGCCACCGATGGAAGAAGCTGCCTTGGATGCAGGGTCCACAGTAAAAAGGAAGCCTTCGGCAGCCACTGCGTCGATGGCCGTCTGGGTAATGACGCCAGCTTCCAGCGTGACACTCATATTTTCTCTGTCCACTGGAGAAATTTTGGTAAAACGCGTCATCCGCACGACAACGGAACGCTTGCGCCCCGGAATGGCTCCTCCGGTCATACCTGAAGAACCACCATGAGGAATCAGGGCAAACTTCAGTTCATTGGCGAGCTTGACGAGTTCGCTTACCTGCTGGGCCGTGGCAGGTTCCACCACAAGAAGTGGCAGTTCCATGCGCAGGTCTGTGGCGTCTGTAGCACAGGCCACCAGAGCACTCGGCCGGGTCACTACCGCATCCGCAGGAAGAATCGTACGCAAGCGTTCTACCAGTTCGGCGCGAAATGCCATTTCAGCATCATGCGCACTCCAGAAAAGTGTTATCCCCTCTCCAATGGAGTTGGCATAATGGTGGGCCAGCGCAAAAACTTCCCGGTCAAAACGTTCCTTGACGCTGGCCTTGACCGTAGCGGCATCCACAAAGGGATTATAGGCCACAAGAAAGAGTTCTTCCGCAATTTCAATGGCCAGTCGGCGTACGGACTCGGGCCAGTCGGCAAAATCTTCCAGATTGATACGCAGAATACGATTGACCACAAAATCAGGAGCAATAGAAATGTGCGGCCCTTTGTGAGGCATGTGTACTATCCTTTAACCGATGAAGAAATCGGATGATTGTGTACTTGGTAAAGGTAGAGTATAGATTCTCGAAAGCAGCTTTGCAACAGGCATCGTCCACTGAGTGTTTTTTTACAGAGTTTTCACCTGTTCCGTTTTCTCATGAAAGACAAATTCCTTTTCCCCGCTCCTCTTGCGCCGAGACGCCATTCCTGTCCTCAGGAAGGCTCCTTTACCGTCTATCTTGCCGCCGACGGCTTTCTTGATGATCTGCTGACTGAACTTGGTGCCTCTGTTCTTGAAGTCAGAGAAAGACTTGTTCTTGCTTCCGGTGCGCCACAGAAGGCGGCATGGGCGCAAAACATATGGAAAAATCCACGGTTCCTACCCATTGCTTCCATTGGAGAAGCAGCTCGTGCCCTCTCCTCCATTCAGCGTAACTGGCATCTGCATTCCATAGACTGGCACCGTCGCGCAGCCCTCATTCAGCAAAAGCTGCCCCATGTTTCCGCCAGACCCATGACCTTCGGAGATGCAGCACCGTCCGCGCCTCTCGGTTCCTGGACCCTCTGGGATCAGAATCTTCTTCTTGCCTCTCCGGACTGCACCTCTCCCTTCCCCGATGGGATGGTTGCCTTCCACGAGAACAGGACAGATCCGCCAAGCCGGGCCTATCTCAAGCTCTGGGAAACCTTTACCCTTATCGGAAAGCATCCCGTGCCCGGAGAACTCTGCCTTGATCTTGGCTCAGCCCCGGGAGGCTGGACATGGGTTGCCGCAAGTCTGGGAGCCCATATTTTCAGCATCGACAAGGCCCCCCTTGCACCGAATGTGGAAGCCATGCCCAATGTTTCTCACTGTATTGGCAGCGGCTTTGCTCTTGACCCGCGCCATGTGGGGCAGGTGGACTGGTTTCTGTCCGATATGATCTGCTATCCTGACCGCCTCCATGAGGCTGTCACACGCTGGATCGAACTGGGCAACTGCAAAAATTTTGTCTGCACCATCAAGCTTCAGGCGGAAACAGACCATGAAGCCGTGGCCAGATTTGCGGCCATTCCCGGCTCACGCGTCGTTCACCTTTCCTGTAACAAGCACGAGCTTACATGGATAAGATGTGCTGAAGACGTCTGAAAGCATGTCAGCTGCAAAACCCCGTTCAATGCCACGGACGAACGGGAGCCAGAGCAGACAGCCACCTGAGTCTTTGACGTCATTCAGTAATCTTCATGACTGACATAAGAAAAGTGAGAGACTGTCGGAAAAAATGGCTCAAACCCGCACATAGAAACCGCGTTCCAATCCTTCAAGCGAACAGTGAAGAACGCCTTCCATTCCCGGATGCAAAAGCTCTGTACGCTCCCCTCGATGATTTTCCAGTGCATATGCTCCTGGAATGAGAGCCGGCCGATGCAGGCCGGGGACGAGGACATGCGCTTCCCGCTCTGCCGACCAGGGCGAGCGGACCTGAATTTTCCAGCTTCCTTCTGCCAGAGGTTCCAGCAATCTGGCCGCAACAGGCCTGGGAGAAAAACCTTCTGCCGGTTGTTCCAGCCGACGCCGAGGCAGGAAAAAACCGGATGAAAGCGGCCTTGATGCCGTATGAAACAGCTCATTCAGACAGGTTCTGAAAAATTCTGGTGAACAGCTTCCCGCCGCACAGCCATCCAGTGCCGTTCTGTAGGCATCCACCACCTGCGCCACATATCCTCCGCTCTTGGTTCTTCCTTCCAATTTGAGTGCGTGTGCGCCGGATCTGAAAAGCCAGGGCAGCCAGCGCAGCAGGCAAAGGTCGTGAGGCGCCCAGATACCGCTAAAATCTTCTCCCTGCTGAACATTCCAGAGAACCTCGCCAGCCCTCTTCTGTTCCTCCACCGAAAGAGTCATGCCTCTGTAGTCAAATCGGCAGGGCTGTGTACACCGGCCCTGATTGGCAGGTCTGCTGTTGGCCCAGGCAGAAAGAAGGCAATGGCCGGATAAAGCCAGACACATGGCCCCATGCACAAAAAGTTCAATTTCGACTCCCGGGCAGGCGGCAATAAGATCACGTATGTCTCTTGCCGAAAGTTCTCGGGCAAGATTGACACGCATCACGCCCGCTTCCTTCCAGAAGGCGACAGATTCCCTGTTTACCGTATGTGCCTGTGTGGACAGATGGATCGGTATATCCGGGCACAGTCGTCTCGCAAGCAGGATAACTCCCGGATCGGCCGCAATCAGTCCATCTACCCCGACATCGGGGAGGGTTTCCAGCATGGACTCCACTTCGGCAAGATTCCGGTCATAAGGCAGGGCATTCAGACAGTAATAAACCCGCACTCCGGAGCTGTGAGCCTCACTTACGGCTTTTGACAGGGCATCGCCGGCAAACCCCGTGCAGGTCGTACGCAGGCTCAGTTCCGGTCCTCCAAGGTAAACGGCATCGGCGCCATAAAGAAGCGCGGCCTCAAACTGTTCACGTCCTCCTGCTGGAGCAAGGAGTTCCGGTTTCTCGAGGATGGGGAGCGCTGTCATCATCAATTTTCCCTCGTTTGCTTCTGACTCAGAATCACCCCTCCAAGAACCAGAGCGCAGGCGGCCCATTGCCCGGGAGTCAGGCTTTCGTCAAGAAAAAGAATTCCAAAAAACAGACTGAATACGGGTGTCAGATTGAGAAAGGCTCCGATTCTGGAAGCCGGAGCATGCCGGAGCGCAAAATTGTACATGAGAAAGGAAACCAGCGTGACCACGCCTCCAAGGTACAATACAGCCAGAGAAGGCAGCAGAGGGAAGCTGTCCGGAAACTCCACCACTGGTAACGCCAGCAGCGGCATAAAAAAGAAAAAACCAACCAGAGACTGCATGGTCGTAATAAGAACCGGAGCACACACCGGTGAAAGCTGCTTGGCGCAAAAGACATAGCCAGTTGCACAGAGCATGGCCAGCACTTCAAGGCTGTTGCCCAAAACGGGGTTGGGAACCGCCTCCGTAACCTCAGCACCGTAACTCAGCCAGATAACGCCAAATACGGCCAGCAAGAAACCGATACAAACCCAGAAACCGGGCCGTTCTCCCAGGAAAAGCCACGCCACAATCATCACAGCCAGCGGAAGTGTCGCCACAATCATTCCAGCCTGAGAAGCTGTGGTGTACTGAATGCCATATCCTTCAAAAACAAAATAGAAACAGGGTTCGCAAAGCGCCAGCAGCACCACAAAAAGCCAGTCTCTGCGAGAAAGCCGGCTGTCAAAAAGCAGCGGTTGCGGCGAACGACGCCAGAGCGTCAGCCGCAACAGGAAAAGAACAACCAGAGAGCAGCCCATTCGCCCGAAAACCATGACTACCGGATCAAAGACAGCCACGGCAACCTTCAGGGCAATAAAGGAACTTCCCCAGAGCATAACCGCTATCAGCAGAGCCAGCATGGCCCGTATCTGAAGAGGAATGGACGCACACAATCGCAACACGGAAGCCATTATACAATCCACCAGAAAAGCAGCTACAGAAAATAAATGTTACTGCGCCGAAAACACAAGATCCGGTTCTAGCAGAGTTCGTTCCCAAAGCCTACCCTCATCTTTCGCCTGGCACGGCAGCCAGGAAAAAGTATATGTCTCGCAACCCGCTGTAGCTGAGAATTGTCATGTGACCCGCTGCCCCATCAGACTCCCCCCCATGCTCTGGATTCACACAGGACCTGCCCCTCAAGAGAGAAAAAACAGCCTCTCCATCTTTTGGAAAAATAGAGAGAAGTCTTTCCCGCTTTTCTGAAACATCCATCGTGTATCTTATGACAGCTCAGTCAGGACTGATTCTCCAAAACAGGTTCTATAGAACTGAACAAAGCTCTTTTTCCCATGCTGCACCCCGAACCAGATGCAAAAGTCCACTGCATATGGCATAAACATTTTGTCTGCTGTCTGTTCCACAATTCAGCTGGTACCGGTGTACCAAGCGAATATGGAGACTCTCAGCCGCCTTTCAAAAGGAGCCAGACCTCCCATTTTCCTTTCAGCCAATCATGGTGGCTCCGAAAAAGAAATACACTTGCTCTTGCCGTATCTGGATTGTTTCAGCTACAGTCTCCTCGCCATCTTCCCCAACACGAGGTTTTCCATGTTTGATTTGAAGATCAATGAACAGTGTCTTGAACACGCTGTCCAGCGTGCCCGCGAAAAGGGTGTCATCATTCCCACCTTCGCTCAGATGCGGAATCCTGAAACCATCCCCGACTCCATCAAGGAACGTCTCAGCCATACAGGATTATGGGATCTCGATCCCGTAAATCTGTTCCGTATTACCTGGAAAAACAGTCCGGTGGATTCCGGAGGTGGATTTGGCGGCGTCAATCATCTGGTGCTGCCTCCGGAACTGACCGGCGTCAAGGCTCGTATCATCGTTCTTACGGGGAAATGGTTCCCCACCGGGGCGCACAAGGTAGGAGCCGCGTTCGGCTGTCTTGTTCCCCGTCTTGTCACAGGTCAGTTTGACCCGATTACCCAAAAGGCGGTCTGGCCTTCTACAGGCAATTACTGCCGCGGAGGCGCCTATGATTCCGCGCTGCTCGGCTGTTCGTCCATAGCGGTTCTGCCCGAGGGCATGAGCCGGGAACGTTTCGAATGGCTTGATAAGGTTGCCGGGGAAGTCATCAAGACACCAGGGTCCGAATCCTGTATTCGGGAACTGTTCGATACCTGCCGCAATCTGCGTCAGTCCAGCGATGACGTCGTCATTTTCAACCAGTTTGAAGAATTCGGAAACTATCTGTGGCACTACAGCGTCACAGGGCCAGCCATTGAAGAAGCCGTACAGGCACATCTGGACGGTCCTCGCGGTATCCGGCATCTCCGGGGAGTGGTCATGGCAACAGGTTCGGGAGGAACGATTGCCTCTGCCGACTATATCAAGTTCAACTATCCGTGGGTTCGGATTGCGGCAGTTGAAGCGCTTCAGTGTCCTACTCTGCTTGTCAACGGTTTCGGCGATCACCGGATCGAAGGCATCGGCGACAGGCATATCCCCTGGATTCATAATGTCAAAAACACGGACATGGCCATTGCCGTCGACGATATGGCAGCCATGAGCTGTCTGCGCCTCTTCAATGAAGAACCCGGTCGCAACTGCCTTGCCGAACGAGGCCTCGACGCAGCTCTTGTGGATTCTCTGAATCTGCTTGGTATTTCCGGCTGCGCCAATGTGCTTGCCGCAATCAAATTTGCCAGATACTACGAACTGGGCGAACAGGATCTGGTCGTGACAGTGGCTACGGATTCCGTAGATCTCTATCGGAGCCGTCTGGAAGAAATGAACGAGCAGTATGGTTCCTTCTCTTCCCTTGATGCCGCAGTGACCCTTGAGCATCATATCCTTGGGCAGAATACTGCCGACATGCTCGAACTGACAGTTCCGTCCCGCAAGAGAATTCATAATCTTAAATACTTTACCTGGGTAGAACAACAGGGCAAGACTGCAGACGAGCTGCTCTGTCAATGGTATGATGAGCGCTACTGGGAAAGCATCCCCGATGCACTGGAACAGATCGACAGTCTGATTGTGCAGTTCAACCGCCGTACGGGACTTTCAGTCTGAGTC
>CAMLXE010000029.1 GCA_946490455.1 uncultured Desulfovibrio sp.
AATAAAAATGAATATTGTCGCGATTGATGTACCTTTGCTGATCTTGTTTCATGCTCTTGTTTGTGCTTTTCGTGATTTACGTATGGCATCCTTTGTGCATGATTAGCAACGAGAGAAATCCTTTCCTCAGGACATGAATCCATATTTTCTTGGAGGTTCATCATGAAGATGTTTATTGCTGGCGAATGGGTTACTGCTGATGAAATGAGGCCTGTCTACAATCCCTATGACAATTCCGTGGTGGATGAAATGCCCGTGGCAAAAGAGGCTGAAGTTGAGAAAGCCCTGGAAAGTGCGGTACGCGGCGCCAGTGTCATGGAAAAGATGCCTTACTGGAAACGTAGTGAAATCATCAACAAGGCTGCAGACATCTTTGCATCACGCAAGGAAAACATTGCCCGGCTTATTTCTCAGGAAAATGGTAAGACCATTAATGAAGCGCGCGGTGAAGTGGACCGTACGGTGACAACACTGAAATCTTATGCTGATGCCATCAAATCCATTTTTGGGGAAACACTTCCGTTGACCGGATATGCTGCAAATGGAGTGGAGAACAAATTCGGCTTTACCTACAGAGTGCCCTATGGCGTTGTTCTTGCCATTTCTCCCTTCAACATGCCGGTCAATATCCCAGGACACAAGATCGCTGCGGCGTTGGCAGCAGGAAATTCCGTTGTTTTCAAATCGGCATCCGATACTCCTCTGGCAGCCGTACACTTGGTAGAATCCTTCCTTGAAGCAGGCCTGCCTGAAGAAGCCATACAATATATCACGGGTTCTGGTGGCAAGCTGGGTGTCATGCTTAGTGCTGACCAGCGGGTGCGTAATATCTGCTTTACCGGTAGTTATGCTACAGGCCATGAAATCTGCAAGGCTGCAGGCATGCGTAAGGTTGTCATGGAGCTGGGCGGAAATGCACCTGTCGTTGTCATGCCGGATGCTTCCATTGATCGGGTCGTCTCAACGTTAAGCAGTAACGGGTATTACATGGCCGGGCAGGCCTGCGTTTCTCCGCAGCGCGCCTATGTCCATCAGAGCATTTATGAAGAAGTGATTGAACGGATGCGTGAGGCTGTGACTGCCAAGTATGTTCTGGGCAATCCTCTTGATGAGCAGACGACAATGGGTCCCCTGATCCGTCATGCAGATGCTGTCCGTGTAGCCGAAACGATTGGAGAAGTCGCTTCGAAGGGTGGGCGTATTCTTTGTGGAGGCAAACTTGACGGGAATTTTGTCACTCCGGCTGTTGTTGCAGACTGCACTCAAGATATGCGTATTTGTCGTGAAGAGCTTTTTGGACCGGCTATCGCGTTCATGCCTTTCACCGACCTGGATGATGCCATCGAGAAGGCCAACGATACCGAATATGGCCTTTGTGCAGGCCTGTTTACGGAAAGTATCGAGGCTGCCATGCAGATCGCCCACCGTGTAAAATCCGGCCTTATGCACATCAATTCTTCCAACTGGCGTATTGATCATATGCCCAATGGTGGGGTCAAGAACAGCGGTATTGGAAAGGAAGGAGGCATTTATGGTATTCTGGAAATGACGGAATCCAGAACGGTAATTATGCATCTTACTGATCGTGCCCCTTATTAATTCATTCCATAAGGTACGATAGAATGCACCACAGGCGAACGATGCCGGAACACTGTGCATGACAGACGCCTTTCAGAACCACGTATTTCGTACAGGAGACTTTGATGGGAGTTGTTTCAAAAGTAACCTATCGGGGGAATCTTCGCACAGAGTGTGTTCACCTGCAAAGCGGAGATACCATCCTTACGGATGCCCCTGTAGACAACTGTGGAAAAGGTGAAGCTTTTTCCCCTACGGATCTTGTCGCAACGGCACTTGCTTCATGTGCAATGACAATTATAGGAATCCTTGACAGCAGGCTGAATCTTGGACTCGAGGGCACAGAAATTGAGGTAACCAAAAAGATGAATGCAGCGCCCCGACGAATCGGGGAAATTGACGTTGTCTTCAAGTTTCCTCAAAAAGAGTATTCACAGGCGGATAAATTGAGAATTCAGCGTGCAGTGGATACTTGTCCTGTCCATCTTTCTTTGCATCCTGATGTGCATCAGTGCTTTACTTTCATTTGGCCAAATGAAAAATAAATATTGGTAGTTGGATTGGGGCTATCACATGTCTTTACCTCAAGTAGACTGCGATGCCCCAATCTATAATAGAACTGCAATTTTTTTACATATAAATCTATTTGTTAGAGTGACCATAGTAATGGTCACATTTTTTATTGTTACTATAGTAACTATATTTATTCTCTTGGAGAGAATAGATTATATCACTGGTGAGAATACCGGCATACAACTGTAAGAAAAATTCTATGATAGAACTATGAGTTTTTAGGATAGCCAGCTGCAAAAATAATCAACTGGGCTATAGTTATGCCAATCTACGGTAGATTGTTACCTATTTTCTCGGAAATAGGATAACAGAAAATTTTTGGTCTTTATCCTTGCATGGCCATGGAAACGGGAATGCACAGGATATCTGTTCTGGGGCAGTTCTGTTTGAGCTTGTTGGAGGCCGCAAGTGCCTTATCATAGCGATAGAAAGGCCCGATCCCAACGAAGGAATGCATATTCCCCTGTGGAGATCTTTCTGCAAAAAGTCGAATGGAAGCCTGCGGGGAACTGTGATCTCCAGAATGGAATGACGTCCGCCGTGTGGCCTTGCGAAGAGAGGCTATTCCGGCTTCTCCCTCATGCTGATTTTTGATTGTCTTTACCTTGAGAAAAAAGGCGGTTCCATGCTGTACCGGGCGACCACGCCTGTCGGCAATAACTTCCACCTGTACAGGTGCAATGCCTCGTCGGACCATGTTCAGGCGGGATGCCGCTTCGCGGGATACATCAATAATCCAGTTTTTCTTTCGAGGCCCGCGATCATTGATACGAACCAGAAGGTGATTCCCATTGGAGAGATTGGTTACCCGAACGATGGTACCCAGAGGAAGAAATCGATGTGCGGCCGTAAGGGCCTTTTTGTCGTAGCGTTCGCCATTGGCTGTTTTTTGGCCATGGAACTTGTCACTGTAGAAAGAGGCTTTCCCTGTATAAACTTCAAATAAATGGCCAGGTGAATGGCATTCTGCTTGCGGAACCGCAAGAAACAGAACAAACATGGGGATAGCCAGCAGGAGTAGAACTCGTTTAGGCATGGAAATCCTTGGAGTTTGTTAGGACGTCCCGGATAGACAGACACAGAATGCAGGAGGGACGCACCCGATCTTTTTGAAAGAAATACGATATTCTGTAAAGGCTATCTTTCGGAACAGATTCTGTCAACCTGATTGCAAATAAGAGTGCAAACATAATCGTGTTCCATATGCTGTCTATATATTATATTGATATAATACATTTTTTATATTCAGATAAAATCTGTTCAGAAAAGAAGCATTCTTTTTAGAAAGCCTTTTGACAAGAACATGTGTAGCTCATACCCGTTTTTTCGATACGAACATCATATGAATCATGGCGACAGAATATTTTTGATTTTAAAATATAACTAATATATTTTAATGGATTAGGATGTAATTCCCATTGGGACAAGACGAAATGATCCTTTGTGAAACGCGAAAAGACCCTTCGGAAGGCGTTTGAAGCTCAAAAAAAGTATTGAATGCATGTTTCAGCTCAGTGAGGATAAAAAAGAGGCTTTCTGAATGCATGATGGCATTCTTTTATGGATTTTTCCCATCAGGATCAGGGAATTGCCGTTTGGGTTGTCTCTTGTCTCTGATAGAAATTTTCTGTAGAAAAGAGTTTATATTTAACATCCTTACTGTATTGAGTTGGTGTATGATTGCAATTCTTGATTACAAGGCTGGAAATCAGACCAGCGTGCGAAGGGCACTGGAGCATTTGGGAATTCCTTGTGTGATTACGGCTGATCCGGCATGTGTGGAAAGTGCGGCAGGAGTCATTTTTCCCGGTGTGGGAGCTGCCGGACAGGCCATGCGTCAGCTTGGAGAGTCCGGTCTGGATGAAGTGCTGCGCCATGTGGTGGCTTCAGGCCGTCCCTTGCTGGGCATTTGTCTCGGGTGCCAGATAATGCTGGACCATAGCGACGAGAATGATACGCGTACGCTTGGTCTTGTTCATGGGGAGTGCGTGCGATTTGCGGAGGGGCTTTGCGATGAGACAGGCGTGCCAATCAGAATTCCCCATATGGGCTGGAATACTCTTTCATACAGAAAGTCCAGTATATTGTTTGATGGCATTCCCGAAGATGCGGCATTTTATTTCGTACACAGCTACTATGTGCGGACAGATCCTGAAAGGGAGATAGCTGTCAGCTCCTATGGTACAGAGTTTTGTGCGGCCTATGGTCAGGATGGCTTATGGGCCGTGCAGTTTCATCCAGAAAAGAGTGGCAGGCCAGGATTGCGCCTCCTGTCCAATTTTTATGCCTGGTGTCGGAAAAGGGGAGAACAGATATGCTGACAAAAAGAGTGATTCCCTGTCTGGATGTGCGGAATGGCCGACTCACCAAGGGCGTCCGCTTTCAGGGAAATGAAGATATCGGTGACCCTGTAGAAACAGCCAGGCATTATTATGAGAGCGGAGCTGATGAAATTGTCTTTTACGACATCACGGCTTCGCATGAGGCCAGAGGGATTTTTCTTGATGTGGTAGAGAAGGTGGCTTCGGAAATTTTTATTCCGTTTTCTGTCGGCGGAGGGATTTCTTCCGTTCAGGATATGCGGGCTGTACTGCTTGCCGGAGCTGAGAAAATTTCAGTCAATTCTGCTGCCGTCAGAAATCCGAGACTCATTGCCGAAGGGGCTGACGCCTTTGGCTCTCAGGCTGTAGTAGTCGGTATGGATGTCAGGCGGGTTCCAGTATCGGAAAGCATTCCTTCCGGATATGAGATTGTTATTCATGGCGGACGGACGCCCATGGGATTGGATGCGCTTCTTTGGGCAAAACAGTGTGAAGAACTTGGGGCAGGGGAGCTGTGCGTCAACTCCATTGATGCCGATGGAACAAAGGATGGGTATGAGCTGAACCTGACCCGCCTGATCAGTGAGACTGTGAGAATTCCCGTCATTGCGTCCGGAGGGGCCGGCAGCCCTGCACATATGGTAGATGCCGTAACGAAAGGTCGTGCTTCAGCTGCATTGATTGCCTCCATTGTTCACTTTGGTGAATATACCATCGGAGAACTGAAGGACTATATGGCCGCACATGGTGTTCCCGTTCGGCGTCACTGGTAATATTATAGTTATGAGGAGGTATCTTTCTGCAACTGGGGAGATATCTTCTCTTTTTTACTGTGGGGAACAGATAGATGAAGCATGTTCTTGTCCGTCGGGATTTGCTCGAACTGGAGCAGCGATTGTGTGCAGAGCTTGGTCGTGTTCTGCCTTTTGAATCTCATGCGGTCTATTTCCCTCAGGATGTTCGGACATTGGATCCGGAATGGTTGCCGGAAGAGAACAAGCTGCTTTTGCCTCTTGTCTTACGGGAAGAGCTGCTTGGCATTTTTATGGTCAGAATTTCTGATGCAGAGCGCGTTGAGGCGCTTCTGCCGTCTTTGCCCGGCATTGCTGCCCTGTGCCTTGAAAATCTTGAATTGTACAAGCTCGGTCGGTTGGATTCTCTGACCGGACTGGCAACTCGACATGTTTTGCTGGAGCGTCTGTTGCAGGAAACGGAAAACATTCGCTCGTCTTTTGCCCGCAGCTTGGGCGGAGGGGATGATTCACATCCCTTCAGTGGCAGCATGGGATTGATTGTTATCAATTTTGATGGGTTGCGTGAAGTTGCCCGCAGCACAAGCTTTGGCTTTTCAGATAATCTGGTTGCCCTTTTGGCCAGGACTTTTACAGAATGCCTGCCGGAACAGGTTGTTGGCGCCAGAACCAGTGACTGTTCCTTTGCTGCTTTTGTTCCGGGGGCATCCAGACAGGAATGTGAGTCTCTGGCTGCGGACATGGTACGCAGACTGGATCAGGTTCGTCTATCAGATCCTTTGAGCGGGCGCAGGTTCGGTCTTATGACGTGTGCCGGGTATGCGCTCTATCCTCAGGATATGGATGGAGTTCGGCAGAGAAATATTGAGGAACAGCCACGGATTTTGCTGAACAAGGCTGCCCTCGCAGCCGAGGTAGCCAGAACAAGACCGGAAGGCTTACAGACTGTGCGGGTAATGGGCTATGGTCGTCTGCTGCTTGAAGGGGGTTGTGTTAGACAGGTTTTTCCCTTCTCGCGGGTTTTGACCAGCCTTGGGCATGCGGTAGGTGCAAGAGAAGGACAGCGGTTTTCAGTATGGTCCATCAACTATTCCGTACGTGGTCAGGACGAAGGAGAAAGGCTTCATCCCCTGTACAAGGGGGAAATCGTTTTGCTGGAAGTACGGGAGGTTGATTCCATTGCGGAGATTCTGCACCTTGGAGATCCCGCATGGCCACTTGAGCCGGGAGATGCACTGACGCTTCTCCCTGAGGAGCGGGGTCTGCCTCTTCAGGATGGTGAGACAGATGGCGTTTCTCATCGGCCAGACCCTCTGACCGGTCTCTTGCGGCATGGAGATTTTCTGGCCCGGTTGACACAGCAGTGGGCCAGCCATGAACGTTTTTGTCTGGTTCTGCTGCATGTGGATATGCTCCCGGAAAAAGAAGATTCTTCTGTTTATCCGGCAGAGCAGTCTGAGCACCGTATGGCGCAGATTGCAGAATTGTGTCGTGAGACCTTTGCCGAGATGAAAGATACTACGGTGTTTGGAGGACGTTTTGGTCTGAATAGCCTGATCTTTTGCCATTCGGAACAGGATGTGGACACCCTGAAAGCGCATTATGAAACGCTTTGCAGGCATATCGCCACCCATTTGAAGATTCGGGCAGGTGCGGGACTGGCGTATTGGCCGTTTTTGCATTTTCGTCCTTCGGATATGATCGAATGTGTCAGAAAGGCACTGGAATACGCGTTGCTCCTGCCTGAACCTCATGTAGGCCTGTTTGATTCATTGGCCATGAATATCAGTGCAGACAGGCGGCAGTCCAGAGGAGACCTGTTTGGAGCTATTGCAGAATACAAACTTGCTCTTCTTGCAGATGAGAACAATGCACTGGCCTGGAATTCTCTTGGCGTCTGCATGGCGACATTGGGGAAATACGCTGAAGCTCGTGGCCTCTTTGAAGAGGCCCTGAAGCGAGCCTCGGATGATCCCATGATCGCATACAATCTTGGGGCAGTATGTCAGTCTCTGCATGATACTGAAGCTGCTGCGGCACATTTTGAAGCCTGTCTGAAGCTTGCTCCAGGTCATCTTTATGCAGAGGTTCGTCTCGGTCAGCTGGCCGAGGCTGCCGGGAATTTCCAGGAAGCACGTTCCCGTTATGAGAGCGCTGCAACGCTGGATACCGGAAGTGCCTTGCCCTTCCGCCATCTGGCGCGCCTTGCCCTTCATGAAGGCAGGCCGGAGCTTGCACGAGAATATCTGCATCAGGCGCTTCTGCGGAACCCGCGTGATGCCGCTGCATTAAGCCTTATGGCCGGGCTGTACCTGGATGGAGGGGAAGATCCGGAACTTGCAGAGTCTCTTGCCAGACAAAGTGTGGCAAGACGCCCGGATCATAGAAAGGGCTGGATTGTTCTGGCTCGGGCCCTGGAGGCACTGGGAAGAAAGGGTGAGGCACACGAGGCGCTGCTGAAGGCAGGAGGAAACGGAGCCTCTCTCCAGATTCAATAATTCTGTGGCGTAAGGACTCATTGAAGAAACGGCAGGAGTTGCCCTGCCGAAAGACAGCTGCCCTTTTCGGAGGGAATATTTGTTGACAGGACAGGCTTGTGACCTGTCCTGAGTCCATCACAAGTGGCGTGACCTTTTCAGGAGACTGCTGTAATTTTCAGCAATGCTCTGAGAGTCTGTATTTTAGTCTCATGGGAAAAGAGGCGTGTCGAGCCTGTAGCCGCTTATCATGGCTGCAGCGATGCACTTGCCGTCACCATCAAAAATTTCAACAGAATAGGTGGCCAGTCTGTGCCCGCCATTGATGATTTTGCCTTCAGCGACAAGTGGGCCTCGTTTTGCTCCCTTAATGAAGGAAATATTGGCATTGGTACTGACCATTACCTTTTCCTGCCCATAGTTTGCCGCTGTGGAAAAGGCCATGTCGGCCAGGGTAAACAGTGCGCCTCCGTGGGGAACGCCTACAGAATTCATGATGGATTCCTTATAGGGAAGGCACACCTTGCTGTAGCCTGGGCGGGCTTCAATAATTTCCACGCCTGTAATCTCGGCATATTTGTCGTCATGTTCAAGTTTCTTTTTCAGTGCTTCAAGCATGTGATTCTCCAGTTTTGTTATCCCACCGGGATATGGGCGGTTCGGGGGATTCACCTTTATGACGGGTTTTGCTAGACTGCCAGCATTCTGACGTGTGCAAAAGCGGCCCAGACAGTTTTATATTCGGAACAATGAGGCAAGTCCATGAAAGTAATTATCCTGTGTGGCGGTAAGGGAACCCGGTTGCGTGAAGAAACCGAGTTCAAGCCCAAGCCGATGGTGGAAATCGGTGGACGTCCCGTGCTGTGGCATATCATGTCCATGTATGCGCATTATGGCCACAAGGACTTTGTTCTGCCCCTTGGGTACAAGGGGGAAGTTATCAAACAGTATTTCCATGACTATCGGATGCGTAATGCCGATTTTTCCGTGGATCTCTCGACTGGAGAAACAACCTACTACCCCACGGCTCAGGTTACTGACTGGCGTGTAACCATGTCCGATACGGGGCAGGAGACACTTAAGGGAGCACGCATCAAGCGAATCGCGCATCACATTGATACGGAACGTTTCATGGTCACATATGGTGATGGCGTTTCCGATATTGATATTGATGCACTGGTTGATTTCCATATCCGTTCGGGCAAAATTGGTACATTTACGGGTGTGCGCATGCCTTCCCGTTTTGGTGCCGTGAAGACGGATGATCAGGGAAATATCCTGTCCTGGCAGGAAAAGCCCATGCTTGATGAATATATCAACTGTGGTTTCTTCGTATTCAAGAGGGAGTTCCTTGACTATCTGTCTGAAGACGAATCCTGTGATCTTGAAAAGGAACCCTTGGAAAGACTGGCGGCCGAAGGCCAGCTCTCCATGTATCGGCATACCGGCTTCTGGCAGTGTATGGATACGTTGCGCGATGCACAGGCTCTCAATGCACTCTGGAACAAGGGAGATGCTCCCTGGGTACACCGGTCACCCCGGTAATGGGATAAGGAAAAAGTATGTTCGGTCATATTTATGAGGGGCGTCGAGTCCTTGTCACGGGGCATACGGGTTTCAAGGGATCGTGGCTGACGGCATGGTTGCTGAAACTGGGTGCCGAAGTCGCAGGTTTTTCTGATGGTGTCCCTACGAACCCTTCCCATTTTGAAGTAATCGGACTCGCCAACCGTATCCGAGACTATCGTGGAGATGTGCGTGACCGCAAGGCGCTTATCGCCGTCATGCAGGATTTTCAGCCGGAAATAGTTTTTCATCTTGCTGCGCAGGCGCTGGTACGGGCGTCGTATGAAAATCCTGCCGCTACCATTGAAATCAATGCAATGGGAACACTCAACATGCTTGAGGCGGTGCGTGTAACGCCGTCTGTTCAGGCTGTGGTATCCATTACCAGTGACAAGGCGTACCGTAACGACGAATGGGTATGGGGTTACCGGGAAACGGATCATCTGGGCGGCTATGATCCCTACAGTGCATCCAAGGGATGCGCCGAAATCATTGCACATTCCTATTTCAAGTCGTTTTTCTCCGGAGATGACACCCCGTTTTGCGCAACAACCCGGGCTGGAAATGTCATAGGCGGGGGAGACTGGGCCACCGACCGGATTGTACCCGACTGCGCCAGAGCCTGGAGTACGGGAAAACCCGTGGAAATTCGAAGCCCGTATGCGACACGTCCCTGGCAGCATGTTCTTGAGCCTCTTTCTGGTTATCTCTGGCTGGGGGCAAAACTTTTTGCGGCACGAAAGGGTGCCGGAGCGGGGCAGGCCAGCTGTGCAGGCGGCTGCATGGATGGATTCCATCTGGATGGAGAGGCCTTCAACTTTGGTCCGTCTTCTGACGTAAGCCGGACTGTAGGGGACGTGGTTCGCTCTCTGGAGGGCTACTGGAAGGGCTTTTCCAGTACGATGGATCTGGCGGGACACGCGGGAATGAAGGAATGCACCTTGCTCAAGCTGTGCTGCGACAAGGCACTCGCCTGTCTGAACTGGCGTGCAACGCTGGATTTCGACATGACAATGCGATTTACGGCTGTCTGGTATGAGGCCTTTTATGAACAGAAGGCCGAAGGAATGTATGCTGTGACACAGGGGCAGATTGACGAATACTGTCGTCAGGCTGTCAGACTGCAGCTGCCATGGAGTTCCGATGAAATCCGTTATTGAGGGCGTTGAAGTACAGGATTTGCGTATTATCCCTACAGAGGGTGGGCCTGTACTGCACATGCTTCGGGCTGATTCACCATTGTTTCGCTCCTTTGGTGAACTGTATTTTTCTGAAGTGGAACCGGGGCATATCAAGGCGTGGAAACGGCATTCTCGGCAGACTCAGCATTTTGCTGTCCCCGTGGGAATGCTTAAGATCGTTTTGTATGACGATCGGGCTGACTCGACGAGTCGTGGTACCGTGATGGAACTTGTTCTGGGACGTCCCGAAGAGTATCGCCTTTTGTGTATCCCGCCTCGAGTCTGGTATGGATTTACGGCATTGGGAGATCAATCGGCCCTGATTTGCAACTGTACGGATATCCCCCATGACCCAAACGAAGGGGAACGCCGCCCTCTTGATACGGACGAGATCCCCTATCACTGGTAATTTTATTGATAAAGGCAGGTTTTTCCTGCCTTTTTCTGAAAGGACGTATAATCATGATGAGACTTTCTCGTTCCATCGTTGGTGAGGCTGAAGCCGAATCCGTGCGTAGAATCATCTGTGAAGATGGCTATCTGGGAATGGGATCGGAAGTACAGCGGTTTGAAGCCGAACTTGCTGACTATCTTGGTGTGCCAGCTTCCTGGGTCATTTCCACAAACTCCGGCACAGCCGCACTGCATCTTGCGGTTGAAGGTCTGCTGGGCCATGGCAGTGGTGCTGAGGTTCTTGTTCCGTCACTGACTTTTGTTGCATCATTTCAGGCTATAGGAAGCGCAGGGGCTGTTCCTGTGGCGTGTGATGTACGCGAGGATACGGGAACCATTGATCTGGATGACGCCGCCCGGCGCATCACTCCCAGAACCAGAGCCATCATGCCGGTCCACTATGCAAGCAATCCTGTGAATCTTGATGGCGTATACGCCTTTGCCAGAGAACACGGGCTGCGGGTCATCGAAGATGCCGCACATGCCTTTGGTTGCCTGTACAAGGGGAAAAAGGTCGGCAGTTTTGGTGATGTGGCCTGTTTCAGTTTTGATGGAATCAAAAATATTACCTGCGGAGAGGGCGGCTGTATCATTACTGCCGATCAGTCCGTGGCTGATATGGCCAGAGATGGCCGTCTCCTGTCTGTGGAAAAGGATACAGAAAAACGTTTTTCGGGCCAGAGAAGCTGGGATTTTGATGTCAAACGGCAGGGTTGGCGGTATCACATGAGCAATATCATGGCTGCCATAGGTCGTGTGCAGCTCGGTCGTCTTGATGGTGAATTTGCTCCCAGACGTCGTGAACTTGCAGATCTCTATCGTGAACGTCTCGTTCAGGTTCCGGATGTTGCACTGCTCGCACAGGAGCCGGATGCCTGG
>CAMLXE010000030.1 GCA_946490455.1 uncultured Desulfovibrio sp.
CTTGCCCGAAGATACGCCCGAGCCAGTACACAATCTTCAGGAAGTCCTGAACAGTCTGTCCGTACGCAATCTTCAGGAGTGCTACAACGACGCCATCTATTATCGGGATGAAATGCGCCAGCTTTTCATTACCGGGCGTGTCACACTCCGGCAAAGAACATTGTCGGACAAGTTCTTTTGGGCGATCATGATGCGTATCGCGCAGGAAAAGAACAAGCTGAAGCATACCCCCAAGGAACTGGCGGACATCGACAGCTCGCTTGCCGATATCTATTACGGAAATTTCAGCGTATTCCAGTCCTTGCCCGATGCCTGGGCCATTGATCAGCTTTTTCCTGTCATGCCTGTCCATCGACTGAATGAATGTCCATCCCGGCAGGCCGTGATTTCGGACATTACCTGCGATAGTGATGGCCGTCTTGATAAGTTCATCGATCCTCAGGGGATGCGCAATTCCCTTGATCTGCACCCGCTGATTGAGGGAGAGGAATACTACCTTGGCGTTTTCCTCGTAGGAGCCTATCAGGAAACGCTTGGAGATCTGCATAACCTGCTCGGTGATACCAATGTGGTATCCATCCGTATCAGTGAAGACGGTTCCTATCAGTTTGTACGTGAAATCCGGGGTGACTCGGTAGCGGATATCCTTGATTATGTGGAATATGACCCCCGTCGTATCCTTGAAGATCTGAGGGAAGCTGCCGAACGGGCCGTACGGGCCAATCGCATTACGCCTTCGGAACGATACAAGATCCTTCAGACGTTTGAAGACGGGCTGCGTGGGTACACCTACTTTGAACGTTAGATCGACAGTGAGAGAAAGGGGTTTCGTCCTGTACAGAATGATTGCCGGACAGGGCGGTTAGGGTTGTACCGTTTTTTGTCCATGAACGGTTGCAGGGAACGGAGCTTGAGAAGGAATCCCGTTCGGATGTATTCGGCGTGTCTGGCTGGAGTTTCCTGTCTCCTGTGAAGAAACTGGTCCCCTGGACATAAGGAGAAAACAATGGCGCGAGTCCTTATTATCGGTGCTGGTGGGGTTGGAAGTGTTGTGGCGCACAAGTGTGCACAGCTTCCGGAAGTCTTTACAGAAATCATGCTGGCGAGCCGAACCCTTGCCAAATGTGAGGCCATTGCCGCCAGTATCCGGCAGAGAACGGGGCGGACCATAGAGACAGCCAGAGTGAATGCGGACGATGTCCCGGAACTGGTGGCTCTGCTCAAACGCTATCGTCCGGAGCTGGTCATCAATGTGGCTCTGCCATATCAGGATCTTCATATTATGGATGCCTGCCTTGAGGCTGGCGTGAACTATCTTGATACGGCCAACTATGAGCCTCTGGATGTCGCAAAGTTTGAATACAAGTGGCAATGGGCCTACCAGCAGAAGTTCAAGGATGCCGGTTTGATGGCATTGCTCGGTAGCGGTTTTGACCCCGGTGTGACCAATGTTTTTGCCGCATATGCCCAGAAGCATCTGCTGGATGAAATTCATGTCCTGGATATTATTGACTGCAACGCCGGAGATCATGGGCAGCCCTTTGCAACCAACTTCAACCCCGAAATCAACATTCGTGAGGTTACGGCTCGCGGACGTTACTGGGAACGTGGCGAATGGGTGGAAACGGATCCGCTTTCATGGTCCATGACCTATGATTTCCCTGATGGTATTGGTCCGAAGAAATGCTATCTCATGTACCATGAGGAACTGGAATCTCTGGTTCAGAATCTGAAGGGAATCCGGCGTGCACGCTTCTGGATGACGTTCTCCGACAACTATCTGAATCACCTGAAAGTACTTGGCAACGTGGGCATGATTGGCATTGAGCCCGTGGAGTTTCAGGGGCAGAAGATTGTTCCCATTCAGTTTCTTGGAAAGCTCCTGCCAGATCCGGCTTCGCTGGGCCCCTTGACCAAGGGCAAGACGTGCATTGGCTGCCTCATGCAGGGGGTCAAGGATGGCGAACAGAAGACAGTGTATGTCTATAACATCTGTGACCACGAGGCATGCTATGCCGAAGTGGGGAGCCAGGCCATATCCTATACAACCGGCGTACCGGCCATGATCGGGGCCATGATGATGGTGACCGGCGTCTGGAAGAAACCCGGTGTGTGGAATATGGAACAGCTGGATCCTGATCCTTTCATGGAACAGCTGAACCTGCGTGGCCTTCCTTGGGTTGTTCGTTAGAATGATGTGAAAAAAGCAGGCGCCCCATAAGGACGCCTGCTTTTTTGTGGACAATGAAAAGGCGTTTCGGAAAATTCAGGAAATCCAGATTACGCTGGCCTGACGGCCGCATACCCGTTCCCGCCGGAAGGAGAAGAAGCGTTCGGGCAGGGACCAGGTACATAAATCCAGTCCAAAAATACGATCATGCCGCAAACCGGCTTCCTGAAGCTGACTGCGGGTCAGTTCCCATAAATTCATTGTCTTTTGGGAACGGTCAAACCAGTCGGCAAATTCTGCTCCCCATTCCGTATCAAAATTGACGAATTCGGATCGTTCAGGTCCAAGGCTTGGTCCGCGTACAGCAGACAGGTCTTCCGGACGCAAGGCATACCGTTCGCAGAAGGCAGCTATGCCAGACTGAATAAAGGCAATACGATTGCCTCTCCAGCCTACATGCAGTGCAGCAATATGTCGTCCATCCTTGTGAGCAATAAGAATGGGCTGACAGTCGGCAGTCTTGATGACCAGACCAAGGCCGGGACGTGTGGTTGCCAGCCCGTCGCCTTCTGGCATGAACGGTGGAATGGATGACCTGTCCAGATCTACGGGGTCCGGATCAAAAATGATCGTGTCACCATGAACCTGATGGACTTCCGACAGGTATGGCAGTTCCAGCGAGGCTGCCAGATTGATTCGATTGTCCGAGACAGCCAGAGGGTCGTCTCCAACGGTATAGGCAATATTGCCTTCACCGTAGAGACCTGTGGAGTACCCGCCGGTTCGGGTCTGGAACGCACACCGGACACCGGGAATTCCAGGAAAAACAAAGGGAATGAAGTTCAGAAGCATAAGAGTTCCTTTTCTGTAACACAGGCATGCATGGGCATGTCCCGGGGATCTGCGGGGAAGTCCACAAGCTGAAATTCATAGACCAGAGCAATGCGGGGAATGTCGGACCAGCCCGGTTTGGCCAGAAGACGGTCATAAAATCCCTTGCCGTAGCCGAGTCGATCTCCCGTTCGTGTAAGTCCTACAGCTGGAACGATGATCAGGTCTGGAGGGATATGTGTGGCAGGGCAGGATGCATCAGGCTCAAGAAGGCCAAATGAAGCTGAAACAAGATGCTGACGGCTGTCACAGATGGCAAATTCCATAATTCCTTCACCGTATTCCGGAGGAAGACAACGTGGGAGGAGGACTGTTTTGCCTTCTTTCCAGGCGGTATCAAGCAGAATTTCTGTGGACACTTCCTGTCGCGCGGCCAGATAGAGGGCTACCGTACGGGCTTTGCTCCATAAGGGCAGGGTAAGAACACGCGATTGTATGGCATTGGAATAGGCGAGAAATGTCGCCTTGGGCAGGTTGCGTCTGAGCTGAAGCAGTGCACGACGCAGTTCCGGCTTGGATTGACAGGCTGGGGCAGATGGCAATTCCGTTTCCAGCGCGGCTGGTTCTGTCTTGCTGGTGTGGGATGATGGGTACATAGGCTCTTTCCAAATTCGGAACAATGGGTTAGGGAATGGAAACCGGGTTTTGTGGGGAGCTGCACCCCGTTATGTGTTATCCGGAAGAGTACAAGGAAGTTTCCCGCATGCCAAGTGCTACCTCCTCTCTTTCATCCGATTCATCCGTCTGTTCCGGGCATCGCTGGATCGTTATCGGCGATCTCCATGACAAGACTGCGCACCTTGCTGACATCCCAGGACTTTCTGATGCCGATGGAATCATTGTGACCGGGGATCTGACCCTGAACGGTGGAATCCATCAGGCTCGTCGGGTTCTGGATGTCCTGCGACGCCATAACCCTGTCGTGTATGCGCAGATCGGGAATATGGATCGGGGAGAAATTTCCGACTGGCTTCAGGCAGAGGGCTGGAATACACATCGGCAGATCCGGGAAATTGCTGCGGGTACGGCATTGATGGGGCTGGGGGGATCGACATTTACCCCGTTTGGAACCCCCAGTGAATTTCCGGAATCCCGTTTTGCAGAATGGCTTGAAGACATGTGGCAGCAGGCCAGAAATTTTCGGCGAGTGGTTTTGTCAACCCATACGCCTCCCTACGACACGCTGTGCGACGTCATAGGAAATGGAACCCATGTTGGTTCTACGGCTGTGCGTGATTTTCTTCTGGATGCACAGCCAGCGGTATGCCTTTGCGGGCATATTCATGAGTCCCGTGCTGTGGATCGTCTTGGTCGTACCATACTGGTGAATACTGGTGCCTTTTCTATGGGCGGCTATGCCGAGCTGCGGCTTGCGGGGGATGATTTGACCGTGACCTTGCACGTTCTGGGCGAATAGAGTCCATGGCCATGTTTTCTTGAGGAATGCCCGTGTTGGGGTCAGGCCTCATTGCGTGGTGTCCTGTTGATAATTTTTCAGGCGGCTGGAGCGTTGTTTCCAGCAGAAAGAACGGCTTTTTCTGTTCTTCGCCGCATCCGGTTGGGGAGCTTTGTCTCCATCCGGAATGATCGATTTTACGTCGCGTTTGCGACAGAACCTTTGTTTTTGAGGCACGCATGATTGATAGTGAAGTTCTTTCCGATTTATCCGGTACTGTAGCCGATATTCGTCCTGAGGAGGAAACACCTCCCGCAACAGAGCAGGCTCCCAAGCGGCGTCCGCGCCGCAGTCGCAAGACAGCGGCCGCCTCTCCCGAGGAAGAGGTAAAGGCGGAGCAACCTGCGGAACCTGGCAAGACCGGGCGCAGCACCAGAACTCGCAGCCGGAAGACTACGGCTGCTGAGACAGTTCCAGCTCCTGAAACAGCAGAGACGGTATTGCCTCAAAATGTTGAGGAAAAGCCCAAAAGACAACGGCGTACACGACGCACCAAGGCAGAAGCTGCTTCCAGCGGACTGGTGGAAGAAAGTCGGCAGGCTGCGGAGCAGAACAACGAGTCTCTGGTTCCACCCAGTTCGTTTCTTTCAGCAGATTCCACTTCTGCGTCTGAGCCGTCTCTTTCTGCTGCCGGAGCTGAAAACTCGCAGCCTGAGGCTCCGACGGAGAAGGCAGCCTCTCCTGTAATGTCGCTGGAAGGAGAGCGTCAGGCCATTGCCATGGCTGTGCTGGATATCCCTGCCGTAGCTCAGCCCATGACGCCAGCTGTGTCCACCCCGTCTCCTGTCCCTGCCCTTCTTGAAAAGGAAGCAGAATCGTCTGTCAGTGTCGAGAGACCTGTTTCTGGAGAACAGACCGATGTACCGGAAGGAAGCACTTCAAAGAAACGTCGCTCTCGTCGCAGTCGTCGCCGGCCCTCGCTGAGTCCCGAAGAACTCGCCGCGCTGGCCGAGGATAGCCCTGTTCCGGATTATGTTTCTGATGATGACGACGATGAGGAAGTTCCCCAGAGCAGTTCAGCCGACATTCCTTCAGAAGAACCTTCTCCCGTTCCAGAAAAACGGTCACGTCGTTCCCGGAGAGGGCGGCGGCGTTCCGGCCCGGAGACGGTGATTGAAAAGCAGGACAGTGAACCGGAAGAGCTTGGGGAAGAGCAGACTGTCATGCTCCCCACCGATATTCTGGAAGAGCTGATGGCTGATGTGCTGGAGCGTGCGCCGATAACTCCGGAAGTGAAACAGGAAGAATCTGTAAAGGTGGCTGAAGAAGGCAGCGAAGCTGCAGAGTCCAGTCCTGATTCTGAATCCGATTCCGAAGGCGAGCCGGAATCCCGTTCTCGCTCTCGCCGTACCCGTGGTAAGAAGAAAGCCTCTGTTGAAGAGACCGCTGACGGGAATGAAACGGAGGAAGAGGCCAGAAAGGCGCCGAGTACGCCACGTAAGATGCTGATCAGTGTACTGCCCGGAGAACAGGTTGAAGTCGTCCTTACCGAAGATGGTCAAGTCCGCGAGTATTATGTGGAGATGGCGCATCAGGCAAAGATACGCGGCAATATCTATAAGGGGGTCATCAATAATATTGATACGAACCTTCAGGCCGCCTTTGTCAATTATGGCAATGTGAAAAACGGATTCCTCCAGATTGATGAGGTTCATCCCGAATACTATCTCCAGCCGTATGAACCGGCAAAGGGCCGCAAGTATCCTCCCATTCAGAAAGTCCTCAAGACCGGACAGGAAGTGCTGGTTCAGGTGGTAAAGGAACCCAATGGCAGCAAGGGTGCCTTCCTGACCACATGGGTTTCTCTGGCCGGACGTTTTCTTGTTCTTACCCCCGGTCAGGAACAGATTGGCATTTCCCGTAAGGTGGAAGATCCAGAAGAACGGAACCGTCTGCGTGAACTCATCAAGGGCCTTGATCCCGGAGAAGGGCTGGGTGCCATTGTCCGGACTGTCAGTGCCGGAACAAGCAAGACGACCCTGCAAAAGGATTTGAATTTCTTGAAACGTGTCTGGAAGGACATCCGCAAGCGGGCCACAACGGAAAAGTCTCCTGCACTCATTTATCAGGAGCCGGGACTGGCCAGTCGGAGCGTGCGCGATTACCTTTCCGACGATGTCACGGAAGTCTGGGTGGACGACGAAGTTACAGCCGCCTCCATCCGGGAAATGGCCACACTGCTCTTTCCGCGCAAGGCCGATCTTGTTCACCTCTATACGGACCATAAGAAAACACTGTGGGAACATTTCAATGTCCTTTCACAACTGGAGCAGGTCCATGCCAGAGAGGTAACCATGCCTTCTGGCGGGCGTCTCGTATTCGATCAGACTGAAGCGCTCATGGCCATTGATATCAACTCGGGCAAGATTGGTGGCAAGACCAATTTTGAGGCCATGGCCTACAGAACCAATATGGAGGCAGCGCGCGCCATTGCACAGCAGCTGCGGCTGCGGGATATTGGTGGTCAGATCGTTATCGACTTCATTGAAATGCGGGATCCCGAACACTGTCGTGACGTGGAAAAGGAAATCCGAAATGCCATGAAGAACGATCGCGCCCGGCATGATATTGGAAAGATGAGTTCCTTTGGGCTGCTGCAGATCGTACGGCAGAGAACAGGGTCCTCGGCCATTTCCATCAGTATGGAACCCTGTCCTCACTGCAATGGAACAGGACAGCGCCGGACCATGGAGTGGCAGGCTCTTCAGGCCTTGCGTGATTTGCATTGTGGATTGCGTTCGGCCGCGGCATCGGGTCAGCCTGCATTCCCTTATACAGTTCGTCCCGAACTCGGTCTGTATCTCCTGAACCATAAGCGCGAACGGCTTTCAGAAATGGAGAAGGAATTTCATACCCGGATAGAAATCCGTATTGACGGCATCTCTCCAGCGTTGCCGGCTACGCCTGAAAAAAATGGAGGGAAGCAGTCATGAAAGTTTTGCTTCATGCCTGCTGCGGCCCGTGCAGCATCATGTGTATCGAATCTCTGCGTGAAGAAGGGTTTGAAGTCACTGGCTATTTTGCGAATCCGAATATCCACCCCGTCTCCGAATACTTTCGGCGACGCGAGGCCATGGAGCAGGTCGCAGACAGGATGAATCTGCCCATGATCTGGCAGGACGATGTGTACAACGTCCCCGGCTGGATTGGAGCCGTGCATGATATGGGCATTGCGGACAATCATGACTATGCACGTTGTCACTATTGCTACGAAACACGGCTTGCCCTGACCAGCAGTGTGGCATCTGCACATGGATTTGATGCCTTCACGACCAGCCTGCTGTACTCTCGTCATCAGCAGCACGAGCTCATAAGGGAGACTGGGGAGGCTGGGGCCGCGTCAGGTGATTATTGTTCGGAAAACGGGTTTCAGTCCCGTTTCCTGTACAGGGATTTTCGTCCCTACTGGCAGGCCGGAATAGATCGATCCAAGGAATGGGGACTGTTCCGTCAGAACTACTGTGCCTGTATTTTCAGTGAATACGAGCGATTTGAAAAGAAACTTCAGAAATTGATTGCCCGTTCTTCGGCAGCGGTATGACCAGATGAGGCGGGGGCTCCCCGCCTTTTTTGCCCATGACTGCCGTTACCTGTTCTGAGGTGACAATAAGATGAGGGCCTGTTTTCGGGGAGCCCGAAGACAGGCGTTTCTTTCGCAGTCTGGGAGGCTTTTGTAAGATGAAAGAGAAATGCGCTTGATCTGTTCCTTCATGCATGGCTGGGGCAGACGGACGGCAGCGCGGGGAATTCCTGTGCAACTCTGAGGCAGTACGTTTGGTAACAGAACCTTTTTCCTTTTGTCCTGCTGGAGAAGGTGGGGAGGTTGTACGGCCTGATGATATGTGATTTTTCTTTGCGAAATCCTTTTCGGTGTACAGAGCTTCTGAGCTGCAGGGGAACATGTTCTGGAACCCGTCGTACTTCTTCATGGTGCGGCAAGTACGGGGTTTGGATTCTGTTTGGCCTGCTGTTTCTTTTTTTGTCCTGTTCTGTCGCACAGGCTACGTTTCCGCGAGATCTGGATCTTACAGGCAGAGTTTTTCTGGAACGCTATGCACATGAGGCGAAGAAGCTGAAGGCTCCGGCGGTGAAGGAAGAGCCGGACAGGTCGCAGGCTGTTCTGCAGGAAATTCAGGCGTCATGGTATGGGCTGAGGGATGGTTTGAGTCTTGTCCTCTTTCGTCGAGGTGTCTCGCCACGTCTTTTGGGCGTAGGCGTGGCGTTCATGGACAATATCCCTCAGGAAGACTGGAAGCGATGTGTTGGTGCCGTTGTTATGAGCCTGACACCGAGTCTGGGGGAAAAATATCGGACGATGCTGTATGAGGAGCTCCTTCTGGCTCTGGAGCACAGACAGGCACACTGTTCGTATCGAACCTATGCGGAGCAGAAACAGTTTGTTGTCTGGCCGGACTGGGAAGGCCATTCTGCAGCCCTGTTTGTCTGGCCCGAGATTATGGACCCGACAGAACTCTACTGGTTGCCATAAGAAAGAGACCTCGGTATCCCCGGGGTCTCTTCTGTCAGCCACTGATCTTTTGTTCGTGCAGTGTTGATTTGGGAGCTGTATCCGGCGGAGGTGTGCCGGGAGGCAGGGTAATGTTGCGCTGTCCTGCTTCCACATCAATAACGGGGAGTTCTGGATCATAGGCCGGTGCAGTTCCCTTTTTGTTTCGAGAGGTCGGGGTAACAAAAAGTTTGCAGGTCCGGCTCAGACAGTCATATACAGCAATGAGTTCTGGACGCAGAATGGGTTCATCCGTTCTGGTCACAACGAGATAGTAGTCTCGCAGGCCGGTTCCGCGAATGGATTTGACCCGGCAAAGTATAAGCCAGTCAGGAACTTCGTCATCATTCCAGTCTGCTTCGGCAAGCACCGTCACGGTCACAACATCCAGCCCCTGCCCGAGAACAAAGCCATTGGGACGAATTTCCACGGAGTCTTCAGGGGTTCTTGATGCGGCAAAGGTAGAGGGCAGCAGAGACGGATCTACCTGGAAGCGGAAGGCTGGTGAAAGATGGCGGAACAGATAGTCTCCCAACTGAGGTGGCAGGGAAGAAGAGCCGAACAGTGGCTGAAGATAGGCTCCCTGTTCATCAAGAATACCCCGGTCGCGCAGAATCGGAGTAAGGCGCTGGGCCATGACGGTGAACTCTGTTTCGGATGAGACTCTGACCTGTTTTCCTGTACAGCCCGGAAGGCAGAGAAGCGCTGCCAGCATACAGGGGACAAGGGAATGAAAAAATTGCATGGAAACTTCCTGAACGTGTATGAATGGCTGAATAATCTTCGCGGGTGATAGTCCTGTCTCCGATTATTGTAAAGAGTATCCGGAACTGATGACGTATGAGGCAGGGCAGAGGTGCCATCTTGTCTGGGGAAAATGGAACAGGAAAGGAGCAGTGTATGAACAGAACTGGAGGAGCAAAATCCTTCAGCGGCCTGAGAGAGGAGAGTCCTTGCAGGCGTTGTGGAACCTGTTGCCGGCTGGGTGGTCCTGTACTGCATGGAGAAGATCTTTCTCTTGTGTCGCCTTGGGGAAAAAGTTGGGAAAGGAGCTTCGGACTTGCGGACCTGATGACCTTGCGCAAGGGAGAACTGGCACGGGATGATGTGGCGGGAACGCTTGCTCCGCTGGATGCGGAATGCGTGAAGCTCGCGCCGGCTCCAGAAAGTCCGGACTGGACATGCCGGTTCCTGGATCGGGACGAGGGAGCTCCTTCTGGACATGATGCCGTATGCCGTATCCATGCCGGAAGACCCGCCCAGTGCCGCGCACTGTCATGTACGGATACGCGCAGTATTACCGAGTTGTACGCAAGGGACAGAGTTACCCGCAGAGACTTGCTGCAGGCCTCCGGAGCACCGGAGGTCTGGCAGGAACTTTCGGATGCCCATGAGGAGCGCTGTTCCATCCGGTACCTTGCCGAACTGGCCTGTGCTGTGCCCTGGGGACATGCAGCGTGCGCGGAACGGGAAGAACTTGTTCGCCTGTTGCGTTTTGATGTGGCCTTCCGGCAGCTGTGCGTGGAGAAGGGGGGTATCCCTCAGGACTACCTTCCATTTCTCCTCGGCAGACCTTTGGTTGCGTTGCTGTCTGGATTCGGGTTACGTCTTGAGCAACATGGAAGCACACAGGAACTTGTTCGTATCGGAAAGGGCAGCTATGTTCCTTCTGGAACGCCGGTGAAGAGCTGACTGTTTCCCGGAGTGCCCGCGGCCTGATTTTCATGCGGGAGACTCTGAATATTGTTTTGCACGGAATACGGAATCCGTGTATTTTATCTCGCAAACGGTGGCTGCTGGCTGCTGCCATACGCTGATTTTTCCTTGAAAGGAGTCTGTCATGACTACTCCTCCCTGCATTCTTACCATTGCCGGATCAGACTCTGGCGGAGGGGCCGGCATTCAGGCCGACCTGAAGACCATTACGGTTATTGGCGGTTTTGGCATGAGTGTCATTACCGCACTGACCGCTCAGAATGGCCTTGGTGTGGACGGCATTCATGCCCCGGAACCGAGTTTTGTTCTTCGGCAGATGAGGAGTGTTCTTGACGGGTTTCCTGTTGCAGCGGCGAAAACAGGGATGCTTTTTTCTGCCGAGATCATTGAGGCTGTGGACAGGGGCTTGCAGGGACGGGCTTTCCCTCTGGTTGTGGACCCTGTCTGTGTCAGCCAGAGCGGTCAGCGCCTTTTGCGTGAAGATGCTGTTAATGCACTGAAATATTACATGATTCCACAGGCTGATCTCCTGACGCCCAACAGGCCTGAAGCCGAACTGCTGACCAGTATGCGTATTGAAACGCAGGAAGATATTGATACCGCTGCAAGATTATTACTGAAGATGGGGGCACGTGCTGTTCTGATCAAGGGTGGGCACTTCGACGAGGCTGACAGCAGCTATACAGACTGGCTGGCTGTTCCTGATGAACCTCTTCTTGCGCTGAGGCAGCCGGCTGTTGCTACAACGAATAATCACGGGACCGGTTGCACCCTGTCTGCGGCCATTGCCACATGGCTTGGCCTTGGCTGTTCCTTGCGGGATGCCATTGTGCATGCCCAGCGTTTTTTGAATCACTGCCTGCGGCATGGGTATGCACCAGGCCTTGGGTCCGGTCCTCCAAATCATGCGTCATGGATTGTTCG
>CAMLXE010000031.1 GCA_946490455.1 uncultured Desulfovibrio sp.
TGCATTCAAGGGCGACGGCAGGTGCAAGAAGGGCTGCAATACCCAGAAAATTGAAAGTGCCGGGAAGGGCAAAGAAACCGGGTTGCATGGATCCACCAGCAAGAATGGAGCCCATAAAGCCGAGCAGGACCGCTGTTGCCATGGACGCATCATAGCGGTTGTAAGCAAAAGTGGTTGTGGCAACAAAGACGAACAGAGAAACGAGCATTGTCAAAGAGGTCATGACGATATCCTTGTGTAAGATGGTGATTTGATTTTTATAGTTATTTTGTTAGTTTTAGCTTAAATTCGTTTGCATTATGCTTACTTGACATTTAGTTTCTGATGAAATTTGTATAGACAGTTTTTTCATAATCTATAGATTCTATACATTGTTGCATGCCTGTGTTAATATTCTTCAACATCCATGCCATATTTAGCCCTAAAGTCCGCATGGTTTGCATACCTTCTATATCCTTCCGCACATCATCAGGCTTAATCCCGTGAACCTGATTCCAGTATTGGGAACCTACTATATACATATTGCACATAGTAAAATATTTGTTCAGTCGGTCAAAAGTAGAGGTAGCTCCTCCCCTGCGACATGAGACTACAGCAGCAGCCAGTTTCCCAGCCATTTTGTTGCCACTACTAAAGAAAAGCCTATCAAGAAAGGAGCATAGTTGACCGGTTGGTCCTCCATAATAAACAGGAGATCCTACTATAATCCCTGAATAATCATCCAGACAACTACTGATTTCGTTGACGTGGTCCTTAAATGTACAAAGACCTGTCTTCTTACAGTTCATACAGGCAATACAACCTTGCATAGGTTTTTTCCCAAGATAGAGTATTTCCGTTTCCACTGCATGTTTTTCCAAAGTGTCAGCAACTTCTTGCAACGCAGTATAAGTGCATCCAAATTCATGTGGGCTTCCATTGATCATCAGTATCTTACTCATTTGTGTTTTTCCTTATACTTTTAAATAAATATTTATCACTTGAAGTTTGTTATTCGGTGGGGAAATTTTCAATCCTACATTTTAGAAAAGAATATGGCTAGCGATGATGCGACGTTGCAAATCCTTTGTCCCTTCAACAATTTCACCAATGATGGCATCTCGATAGATCATTTCAACTTTAAAATCCCGCATGACACCATATGAACCATGAGCCTGAACAGCTTCACGGGCTATGTCCACAAATGATTCTGCTACGAATCTTTTAGCAATAGCCGCTTGAGCAGCAAAATCTAGGCTCAGGACTCATTATTTACAAGAAGTAGAAAAGTTGGTTGGTTATGTCCATGGAGGGTGCAATGAGCCAACTTTTCTATCTTTCCTCTGAGCAGCTTGAACGGATCAAACCGTTCTTTCCGCTGTCGCACGGCGTTTCACGCGTTGATGACCTGAAAGTACTCAGTGGTATAATTTATGTCATCAAGTATGGTCTGCAATGGAAGGATGCTCCGCGTGAGTATGGCCCTTATAAAACTCTGTACAACCGATTTGTACGCTGGAGCCGCATGGGCGTCTTCAACAAGATTTTTGCCGAGCTTGCGAAAACGACGAGTACAGATGGACGATTAATGATCGACGCCACGCATCTTAAAGCTCACCGAACCGCCGCAAGCTTGCTCAAAAAAGGGCTCTTTCCCGCTGCATCGGGCGTACAAAAGGAGGTTTGAATTCCAAACTCCATGCCGTTTGTAACGGTGATGGCAAGCCTTTGGTTCTGGCGCTTACCGCAGGCCAGATGAGCGATTACAAAGGGGCCGCCATCCTTCTGAATTCCTTACCGGAAGCCAAGGAACTGCTGGCTGATCGTGGCTATGATGCAACCTGGTTTCGTGAGGCGTTGCTCAACAGGGGCATCACGCCGTGCATTCCCCCCAAAAAGAACCGGAAACAGCCGGTCTTTTATGATAAAAACCTCTATAAGCAACGGCACAAAATTGAAATCATGTTTGGTCGGCTCAAGGACTGGCGCAGAATTGCCATGCGCTATGACCGATGCGCTCACACGTTCTTCTCGGCCATATGCCTCGCTGCCTCCGTTATTTTTTATCTCAATTAATGAGTCCTGAGCCTAGAGGACTTTTTCGATGATCTGCTTCGTATCCAAGGTGATATGTAATCCAGCGAATTGCTTCAAGCTTAGTTGCCATATCGGCAAGTCTTAGCTGCATGGATTCAAACCTGGAAATGGGTTTATCGCGGTTTGTTTTTGTTTTTGCATATAAAATGGACTGCTCCAAAGCTTCGGTACAATGTCCTAGGGATTCAGCACAGAATCCAAGTTTACCGTAAGCAATATTTTCCAGTAAAATATCAAATCCTTTTCCTCGTTCCCCAAGAATTTGATCTTCATCAATCCTGATGTCTTTGAAAAAGACATCGTAGGCATGACATCCGCGAAGCCCTATTTTTTCCCAATTTTCACCTAGTTCATACCCTGGACATAATTTGTCAATAATGACAGCCGTTGGACGGCCGACTTCTTCATCAGCTGCAAATACAACCATAGGACCAGGATAATCTGAAAGAGAAATAAACCGTTTTGATCCGTTAAGAATAAAGTGATTATCTTTACGTTTTAATGTTGTTGACAGCATTTTTGGATCTGAACCTGTATCAGGTTCAGTGAAGGCAAATGAAGCCAGTTTTAATCCCTTGCAGCAATCTGTAATCCAACGAAGTTTTTGTTTCTCGTTTCCATGATTATTTATTGCACTCAGCCCTAATGTATTAACAGAAAGGCACATCCCAACTCCACTAGATCCTCTTGCAATATATTCCTGCGCCATGACATGAGAAAGATATCCAGCTCCTGTACCTCCAAAAGATTCTTGGAAGGGTAGCCCTATCAGATCAAGTTCGCCGAGTTCCTGAAATATATTATTCGGAACCTGATTTTCATGATCAATCTGAAAGGCTATCGGTGCAAGCCTCTTTTCAGAAAATTCCTTTGCTGTAACCCGAATCAATTCCTGTTCCTCAGAGAATGAAAAGTCCATAAGCCTATACCTCCTAATTGTTATGGTTACTTGTTAAAATGCGGAACTTTTTTTCAGAAACCCAAATGATATCCCAGTCAGTACATTGATGTATATACAACTTTTGAAGTAAAAAAATTATTCAATATTTTCCAATACATTTAATAAGTTAATAAAACTTTTCCTTTCATCGCCCAGAACGGCTTTTACCTGCTCCTGTGCTGATAACCAGAGTGGTAAGGCGATATCCAAGGCTTTTTGACCTCGATCAGTAATATAAAGTTGCCTTGCACGGCTACCCGGTAGAGAGCGATCCTCTATCAGGCCATTTGCTTGTAATATTTTCAAATTACGTACGAGAGTACTTTTTTCCAAGCCAACAGCCGTTGCAAGTTCTCCCGTTCCGCAACCTTCCATAGTTGTTAATACCCTCAGAAGAAAATATTGAGCGATGGTTATATGTGCTGGAGACAAAGCATTATCATACAGTGCAGAAATCTGTTTAGCTGCACGCCGCATTTGGATACATAGGCAGTGAGAGTTAAGTCTTTTTGCCATAATCGAGCTCGCTTTTTAATGTATATACACTATACGCTTTTTTTGTCAAGTCATCCCAAGTCCAAAATTGTAATGATCATATGAATAGATATGAGTTCCTTGGGGAGCAAGCAGTAGAAATCTACCAAAAGGGGAAACTCCAGGAAGCCGTGACCATGGTCAGAAGACTTTTTCTGACAGGGGTAGCGCAGGACATTTCTGTTTTGGCTGCACCAATGAAAACAGTCGGAAAGCCGGGCCTTTCCCGGCTTTCTGATTATTCTGCTTCTCTGCGGATACGCGCGCCAACAGCATTGAGTTTTGCTTCAATGCGCTCATACCCGCGATCCAGATGATAAATGCGCTGAACGGTAGTTGTCCCTTTGGCTGCAAGACCGGCAAGAACCAGAGAGGCACTGGCCCGGAGATCGGAAGCCATGACAGGGGCTCCTGTCAGTCTTTTGACACCACGGACAATGGCCGTATGCCCGGACAGGCGTATATCCGCTCCCATTCGTACGAGTTCCTGAACATGCATGAATCGGTTTTCAAAAATAGTTTCATTAATGATACCGGAACCTTCAGCAAGGCACATGAGCGTCATGATTTGCGCCTGCATGTCGGTGGGGAACCCGGGATAGGGCTGGGTTGTTACGTCCACACCGCGCAGGGCTGTTCCCCTGCGGGCCAGAACACCTTCAGCAGTAGGCTCAATGAACATGCCCATTTCACGCATCTTGATGACAACGGCATCCAGTTCCTCAAAGGGACAGCCTGTGACGAGCAGTTCTCCATCCGTAATGCCGGCGGCAGCGAGAAAGGTCCCGGCCTCGATACGGTCAGGCATGATGCGATAGGTACAGCCACCCAGGCGAGGAACACCCTGAACTTTGATGACACTGGTGCCATACCCCTCAATTTTGGCGCCGCAGGCAATCAGGAATCGGGCCAGATCGACAACTTCCGGCTCCCTTGCAGCATTTTCAAGAATGGTTTCTCCCTCGGCAAGGGTAGCTGCCATGAGCAGGTTTTCGGTTCCGCCCACCGTCGGAAAATCAAAATGAATATGGGCTCCCTGCAATTTGCGGCTGCGTCCAAGGATGTAGCCTTCTTCAAGTTCGAATCTGGCCCCCATCTTTTCAAGGGCAGAAAGGTGCAGGTCCACCGGACGTGCACCAATGGCACAGCCGCCAGGCATGGCAACACGGGCTTCACCAAGTCTTGCGAGCAGAGGACCGAGAACCAGTACGGAAGCACGCATGGTCTTGACGAGATCATAGGGAGCTTCAGGATTCAGCGGTCCGGGCGAGACGGATACCACACCATCGGCAAATTCGGCAGGGCAGCCCAGTAATCCCAGCAGTCGGGTTGTGGTTCGGATATCACGAAGGTCCGGCACATTGGTAAAGGTGACGGGTTCGTCCAGAAGAATACTGCCCATAAGAATGGGAAGAGCCGCGTTTTTGGAACCGCTTACAGCGACGGTACCGGTGAGGGGAATACCACCTTCAATGACCAGTTTGTCCATGAAGTTTTTCTGCTCCTGTTAAAATATGGTGTCTGAGGGCTTGACCTCTGAATCCCTCTGGTATAAACACTCTTTTTGCATGTGGCGGATGTAGCTCAGTTGGTAGAGTACCTGGTTGTGGCCCAGGTTGCCGTGGGTTCGAGCCCCATCATTCGCCCCACATTGATTGAATAACCCTGCGTCAGCAGGGTTTTTTTGTGGATTGTGTGCACCATGACCCCGCTCACAGTTCAAGTGCCAGTCCGACAGGACAGTGATCGGAGCCATAGACGTCCATTTCGATCCATGCATCACGAATGGCCGAAGACAGCTCTTTGGATACAAAAAAGTAGTCGATACGCCACCCTACGTTGTTCATTCGGGCTCTCTGTCTGTATGACCACCACGAGTACTGGTGGGGAATATCTCCGTGAACCTGTCTGAAGGTATCGACATAGCCGGCTTCGACAAAGCGATCCATCCAGGCCCTTTCAACAGGAAGAAAACCAGAATTTTCTTCGTTGGCTTCCGGGCGGGCAAGATCAATCGGATGATGCGCCGTATTGAAATCGCCGCAGACCACAACAGGCTTGCTGCGTCGCAGCTCCTCGGCATAGGCAAGGAACGCATCATAATAGCCAAGCTTGTAGGTCAGACGGTTTTCATCCTTGGTACCATTGGGAAAATAGACGTTACAGAAATGAAAGGACGGATATTCGATATGCAAAAGGCGTCCTTCACCCTGAAAACGGGCATCAGGCAGCTCAAAATCTACTCGAAGCGGTTCAAGCTGAGGAATCTTGCGCGAAAAGACGGCTACTCCCGAGTAGCCTTTTTTTACTTCTGCGGATAGCCATCTGGCTTCCCAGCCTTCAGGCTCCCGATGCTGATCAGCAATCTGTGCCGGGTCGGCTTTCGTTTCCTGAAGAGCGACAACCTGTGCGTCCGTCTCGGAGAACCAGCGCCAGTCCGGTTTTGAGGCGATGGCACGAAATCCGTTGACGTTCCAGGAAACAAGGCGAATAAGGGGCATATACTTTCTTCCGGCGGAAAAAGGTGACGTAAACCATATCTATAACGGCTTCTTCCGGAAAAGAAAAGCCGGACGGGTATGGAACATTTGGACTTCAGCCAACTCAAAAAAAGGATTTTTTTATGAGTCTTCCGATTCCTGCAATCACGGTTGGACTGCTCATTCTTTCCAACGTATTCATGACCTTTGCCTGGTATGGGCACCTGCGGTACAAGGCCTTGCCTCTGCTTGATGCTGTCGTCATCAGCTGGGGAATTGCCTTTTTTGAATATATGCTTCAGGTTCCTGCCAACCGGATAGGCTATGGCTACTTCAGTGCAGCCGAACTCAAGGCCATTCAGGAAATCATTTCACTCTCCGTATTTGCCTTCTTCTCCACTCTGTATCTTGGTGAAGCGTTGCGCTGGAATCATTTCGTCGGCTTTCTGCTGATTGTTCTTGCGGCGTTCTTCATCTTCAAAAAGTGGTAGCTGCGTGTACGCAGTGTGTAACAATCTAGCGCAGACCAATCCATTTGTGCGTTTGCAGGCCAAGGCTCCAGCGGGGATGACTGAGGCAATACTCGATGCAGGCCTTTGTATTGGCTCTGTTACGGGCATTGTCACAGGGCTGCAGAATAAAGTGCTGAAAGTCCAGTGCGTCAAAATCCTCTGGTTGGCAGTTATCCTGGGGCCAGACGAGTTTCAGTTCGGAACCGGAGACCGTGACCAGAGGGTTGCCCGCCTTGGGGCTGACCGTAATCCAGTCCAGACCGGGAGGCAGGGGGAGCGTTCCGTTGGTTTCCACCCCAAGCTCAAAACCGAAACCGTGCAGAAGGGCAATGAGTTCTTCTGTAAGCTGAAGGGCTGGTTCCCCGCCTGTGAAGATGACGTAAGGCCGGCGTTCTCCATATGCACTCTGTGGAAGCGCGGGAAAAGTAGAGGCAATGGCCTTTGCCAGATCGGCGGCCTTTTCAAATTCCCCGGCATCGGCGCCCACAAAATCGGTGTCGCAGAAGGGACAGCGTGCCGAAGCTCTGTCTTCCGGACGCCCGGACCATAGATTGCAGCCGGAGAAACGGCAAAAGACGGCTGGCCGTCCCGCCTGTACCCCCTCTCCCTGAAGCGTATAGAACAATTCCTTGATTCTGAATTTCATGCTGTTCCCATTTCAATGAGCTGAAAATTGTTCAGAAAGAAGAAAGCCCGTTCCGAGCCGCTTCCCCCTTTCCTGCATATTGCTTCCATCCCTGTGCGCGGAGCCGGCATGCAGGGCATTCTCCACACCCATAACCCCAGTCATGCAGGACGCTGCGATCTCCAAGATAGCAGGTATGAGTAACCGTACGCACAAGTTCTACAAAATGTTTTCCCCCTTCCTGCTCTGCAAGTTCCCATGTCTGAGCCTTGTTTCTCCACATGAGAGGAGTGTGTACCACAAAGTGGGAGTCCATTCCGATGTTCAGAGCAATCTGCATTGCCTTGATGGCATCATCACGACAGTCCGGGTAGCCGGAAAAGTCTGTTTCACATACGCCCATGACCAGATTGCGAATCCCCTTGCGCCATGCCAGTGCGGCTGCGGAGGTAAGAAAGATCAGATTGCGTCCGGGAACAAAGGTATTGGGGATTCCCTTTTCGTTGAATTCGATTTCCATGTTGCTGGTCATGGCCGTTTTGCCAATCTGATCAAACAGGCCGATGGAGAGCTGCGTATCCTCTTTGAGATGCTCGGCCCAGGCGACTGGAAGCTCACTGTCTGAACCGATGGCGGCAAGCATGTTGCTTCGGCATTCCATTTCCACATGATGCCGTTGCCCATAGTCGAAACCAAGTGTGAAGATATGACGAAAACGATTGAGTGCCCACCCGAGACAGGTTGCAGAATCCTGTCCGCCAGAAAAAATGACCAGAGCAGATTCGGAGAATGTATTGTCAGGCATGAGAACGTCCTGGGTTATGTATACGATTGTTCGGAGGTTCTGTGGATGGGCATGTTGCTATCGCAGAGCATGGGAACTTGTAAAGGTGCTGGCTGTAGCTTAGGGTAGGGAACGACCTGTTCGGATCCGGAGCCACTCTCCCGTATTATGGGGCAACACTGCCGGACCACTACACACTTCAAGAATCCGAGAGGAAGCTATGTTCCAATCCATTTGCGCCCTGATTCTGGCTGCCGGAAAAGGTACTCGTATGCATTCCAGAAAGCCCAAGGTCCTGCATACCATACTTGGAGAACCTCTGCTCGGGCATGTGGCCGCCGCACTGCGTCCTTTGTTTGGTGAGAATGTATGGGCTGTCATAGGTCATGAGGCGCAGATGGTGCGTGATACCTTTGCGGAACATTCTCTGCGTTTTGTGGAACAGACAGAACAGCTTGGAACGGGGCATGCCCTCATGGTGGCTCTTCCCGAATTGCGCGCAGCCGGCATGAAGCGTGTTCTCGTTGTTAATGGGGATACGCCGCTGATTACGACAGAAAGCATGGAGCAGTTCCTCCATGAAGCCGAGGGAGCGGCGCTTTCCGTTGCAACATTGCAGCTTGCCGAACCGGGGGCCTATGGACGTATTGTTCGCCGTGATGGCAATCTGGCGGCCATTGTGGAAGCCAAGGATTTTGATGAAGTGCAGCATGGGATGCCTACCGGGGAAATCAATGCCGGCATTTATGCCCTTGATCTGGATGTTGCAGAAAGGCTGCTGCCGCGTCTGAACAATAAAAACAAAAGCGGGGAATACTATATTACGGATCTCGTGGGGCTTGCCGTCGAGGATGGACTGCCTGTCCGCGGTGTGTGCTGCGGTGACGATCCCAATCTGCTTGGCATCAATAATCCAGTAGAACTCGCGCGTTCGGAGGAGTTACGGCGTGCGGCCATTGTGGAGAGCTGTCTCGCTTCTGGCGTGGTCATTCACGCTCCGGATTCCGTGCGCATTGGACCTGATGTGGTTGTGGAACCCGGGGCAGAGCTGTATGGACCCTGTGAACTGTATGGCAAGACGCATATCGCCGCAGGGGCACTCGTTGAATCCAATTGTCGGATTGAAGACAGTCGGATCGGCGCCTGGACGATAGTACATTCCTTTTCCTGTCTTGATCATGCTGAAGTCGGTGAAGATTGCCTTGTCGGTCCGTTTGCCCGCCTGCGTCCCGGAGCTGTGATGGAGAATGGGTCACATGTGGGGAATTTTGTGGAAATGAAAAAGGCCCGGCTTGGAGAAGGGGCCAAGGCCAATCATCTGACCTATCTCGGCGATGCCGAAATCGGAGCACGAACCAATATTGGAGCCGGAACCATTACCTGCAATTATGACGGAGTACACAAGTCCAAAACCACCATTGGTGAGCATGCGTTCATTGGCAGCAATACCTCTCTGGTCGCTCCGGTGACAATAGGGCGCGAGGCTGTTGTGGGCGCTGGATCGGTGATCACCAAGGAAGTTCCTGAAGGGATGCTGAGCGTTGCCCGGGGCAAGCAGAAAAATTTCCCCCGCCGCAGCTAGAGAGGAAAGAGCCGTTTTGGATGACAGCTCCCCGTATCTTTTGGAAATGTCATTGATTCAAAGGTGATGTGCCATATTGAAAGCTGTGGCGAGGGTGAAGATATTTTGTGGAGCCTCTTGAAGATTGCCGGACTTTTGGATAGAAAGAAATCAAGGTCATGAGGGAAAATACCTTCTCCTGAAGCAGATCTGACTGCCCTGCGAACCACGCCGTCGGGCAGATATTTTCAGAAAAACGTGGTTGGAAAGACACAAACGTACCATCAATCTTGCCATGACAAGGCAAAAAGAGTAGAGTTTACATATGGAACTTCTGGATCTGTTGGAAACCCGTGTGGTTGAACTTCTGGGGCAGATTGATTCTCTGCGCGAGCAAAATCGGACGTTGCAGGAGCAGAATGCCACTCTTGGCGAAGAAAACCGTGCCCTGAAGGAGTCCCTGGATCAGGAGCTGCGTATCAAGGAAGAGGTCAACGGCCGTATCAATACGGTGCTTTCGACCATTCATGAGTTTACGGGCGAAGCATAAGCCCGTTCCTGATGAACAGTTTCCAGCTCAATGTCCTGGGTATGGACGTATCCTTCCGATCAGATGCTGATCCCGATCGGGTGGAGCGTGCGCAGGACTTTGTAGAAAAGCAGTATGAAAAATTGAAAAACCACGGAGGACAGTTCGGCAAGGAGCGCTTGCTGACACTTCTGGTTTTGGGAATTGCAGACGACTTGTTGCAGACACAGCAGCGACTTGAAGGCGTAGAAAAACGTCTTGATGATCTGTTGAAGCTTATAGAGAAAGTGGATTGATCTGTTGAAGAAATTGTTCCCTGGAGCGTGCGTGATCCCGTTATTGGTGCTGACCTCACAAGCATTAAGAATGGGAGCCCATGCGGCAGATCGGTGTGCATGCCCGGCATGTCGGGAAGTCTGAAGATCTGCCCTCGGTTCCCCCCTGGGTAACCAGGTTTTGCACTGGTACCGGACACGGCGCTTTGGGGACTTTTTTCTGCCGAATTCTCTTTCGGCCTGTAGCAGGCCTGCTCCGTCGAGGAGCGGAGCGTGTTCTCCTTCCCTCTTTCAGAAGCCTTCTTCCGTATCCTTTATGGTGAACGCCGGGTTCGGCGGTATGAAGCAACGGGTTTGGCCCGATAACATAATGTGAGAGGGGACGGATGGATATTACTATTTGGGGCTACGTTGTCGTGGCCATCCTTGCCGGCATGGGTGTCGGCTTCTACCTGAACAAATATCTCAATACCAAGCGCATTGGTGATGCCAGTGAGCTTGCCACGCGCATTGTTGAAGAGTCGCGCAAGGAAGCGCAGGCCCAGAAAAAGGAAATTCTGCTTCAGGGGCAGGATGAACTTTTCAATCAGAAGCGTGAGCTTGAGCTGGAATTTAAGGAGCGCGAACGGGAACTCAAGCTTCGCGACCGTAAATTGCAGGAACAGGGCGAACGACTTGAGGAAAAGCTGGAAAAGGCCACTGAAAAGGAGCATGAGCTTCTGAGCGTGGAAAAGGATCTCTCCAAGAAGGAACGCAAGATTGCGGAACTGGAAGAGACTCTGAATGAGCGCATTCAGGAACAGGAACGTCGGTTGCAGGAAGTGTCGGGGCTGACTGCAGACGAGGCAAGACAGCGCCTGTTCGCTGAAATAGAATCCCGGACACGCCATGAAGCCGCTCGCATGATGCGTCTTATTGAGGCGGAAGCCAAAGAAACCGCTGATCGCAAGGCCAAGGAAATTATTGCCTGTTCCATCCAGCGGTATGCCGGTGACTATGTGAGCGAACACACGGTTACGGCCGTAACCCTGCCCAGCGAAGATATGAAGGGTCGAATTATCGGTCGCGAGGGCAGAAACATTCGCGCCCTTGAAGCGGCAACCGGAGTGGATCTGATCATTGACGACACACCGGAAACCGTCATTCTTTCTGCCTACAGCCCCCTGCGTCGTCAGGTTGCCAAAATGGCTCTTGAGCGTCTCATACAGGACGGGCGCATTCATCCTGCGCGTATTGAAGATGTGGTCCACAAGTGTGAACAGGAACTTGAGGTTCAGATTCGTGAAGTTGGTGAGCAGG
>CAMLXE010000032.1 GCA_946490455.1 uncultured Desulfovibrio sp.
CTGTTTGCGGGGCAGCTGGCGGGTGCCATGAGCGTTGTCACGTTGCTCTGTTTCGATGGTGTTCTGGGAGCTACCATTTCCATTCTGCTGCTGGGACTCTGTAATGCCGTAGTGACCAACGGGCAGGGAGCCTTTGCCCTCGAACTGCCTGCTGCAACTGCCTTTGGAAAATCCCGTACGATGGGAATGTACAATGTAGCCATGCGGATAGGGCAGGTCCTTGGGCCAATGACACTGGGGATTGCGGCAACGCTGTGGAATGTGGGGACCGGTCTGACCTTTCTCGCCATTTTTCTTGTCGGATCAGGCGCTTTGTTTTTTGCTGCCTGTTTCGGAGGAGGACATGATCGACGACATGAATAGTGTTTGGGAGCTTACATAAGGAGATACAATGTCTTGTCTTGTCGTCGATGTCCGAGCCATACAGCATAATTTGAGATTGGTACGGCAGTTGTGTGAAAAGGCCGGGGCAGAATTTCTTTTTGTCTTCAAGGAAGCCGGAATGCGTCCGGAACTCATGAATTGTCTTCTGACAGAAGGCAATGTTTCCCGACTTGGAGTGAACTGCTTTGGTCGGCTTCCTGTCCTGCCTCCTGATGTCCGGGTTCATCAGATTTATCTGGTGGGAGATGATCGCTTCCCTGATATTGTTCACGCTGACGTGGTCTATCAGACGGGAATTCGTGCAATACGTCGTCTGGCCGAGGCTGCAAAGGTCCAGAGGGTATGTCCGGAGGTCATGCTTGTTGTCGAAATGGGTGATGGGCGAGATGGTATTGAACCAGACATGCTGCTGTCTGTGGCACATGAAGTCCTGTGCCAGCCGTCTCTTCGTTTGCGTGGATTGGCAACAAATTTTGCATGTGTGAGTACAGAGCCGCCAACAAAAGAAGCACTGGAACGTCTGGTCCAGTACAAGTATCAGCTTGAAAAGATGTTGGGACAGCCGGTTTCAGAACTTTCTGTAGGTGGATCGGATGTTTTGGAGCTGGCAGCAACAGAGCCGTTGCCAAAGGAAATTACTGAAATCAGATGCGGGACGGCGGTTCACCTCGGTATTTATCCTCTGTCGGGAAAAGCTGTCCCCGGTGCCAGCCAACGGGCGTTCTCCTTGCAGGGGCAGGTGCTTGAGTGTTCCTGGAAAAAGGGGAGAAGACAGGCCATTCTTGATTTTGGTGCACTGCATACGTCCCCGGATAGACTATATCCGGATATCCCCGGTATGACCCTGTTGGGCGTTTCCTCAGGGTACTCCCTGTATGATGTGACAGATTGTCCAGAATCTGTTGAAGAAGGAATGTTCTGTACGTTCGGGCTGCATTTCGTCAGCCTTGCCAGAGCTGTAGCTGCCGTTGCAGAGTTGCCGCTGGAACTGAGGTATGGAAAAGATGCTTGATACCTCTCTCATTATAAGGACAGCCAGAGAAGAGGATCTGGATGCTCTGGTCGCATTGGAACATACCGTTGCGCAGGGGCTTCCCTCTCGGGAAATGTTTGTCGTGGATGAGCGAGCGTTCTATGAACCCCTCCTTATGCAGAATAATGGACAGATTTTACTGGCTGAATATGAAAACCGTATTGTTGGGGCAGGCATCGTTGCCTTTCCCAGGGCAAAGGCAACAGATAATTTGGGAAAGGAACTCCTTTTTCCTCTCTCCTTACTGGAACGGGTTGTTCATATTGAATCCGTCTATATTCTGCCGGAGTTCAGAGGAAAGAAACTTGCACAGGTCCTTACCTCTCGAAATCTTGAACTGGCAGCTCAGTATGGGAGAGACAGAGCCTTATCCACAGTCTGGCCGGGTAATGCGTCCAGCATGAGCTTTTTGTATGAACTTGGACTGACTGTACGCAAGCTGACCAGAAAATATGGCGGACTTGACCGATTTATTATGCTGCGAACACCAGAAAAAACAGTCAGTTCTGGAGAATCAGTTTTGATTCCCTGTCTTGATATGGATGGGCACAGGAAGCAACTTTCCCAAGGCATGATTGGTGTTGGCCTCCTTCGGCATGACGAGGCAAAACATGATCAACCAGGAAATCTTGCTTTTTCTGTGATCTATCGCAAGGTCAATGGCGATTTGTCTTGTGGAAGCTCTGCCAATGCTTGACAGGTCGTTCTGCAAACAGGTAAAAACTGAAGTTCATTCCGCGCTCGTAGCTCAGTTGGATAGAGCGACAGCCTCCTAAGCTGTAGGCCGCAGGTTCGATTCCTGCCGGGCGCACCATGAAAAGATGTTTAGGCTACACCGGTGGTGTAGCCTTTTTGTGTTATAGTGATATGTTAGGAACATCGTTTTGAGATTAAGGGTACTGAATTGAAATTTATTCGACAGAAACTGGAATTTCTAGACTGATAATTCTGGGATATATGTTTATGGAATGTGGTATATTCGAAGTTTATTTTGCACTCAGTGCATGCAAGCATGCGCTGAATGCGTATGGTGTTAAAATAAAATTTATTGAGTAGAGATCGAACGATACTCTTTCATTAGAGAAAAGCCGTTGACAATTTAGATGGCCAGTTCGTACAGAAACTTTCTGTAGTTTATTTCACTAGGTTGCATGGAAAAAGTTTTGTGGATGTGAGGACTCTACTTTTATTGGAGCTTTCAGCAATGTCTCTTAAAAAAAGTAGCCAGTCTACATAGTTCGAAACAGTATGTCTGTATCAGAAACCATTTCTAATTTGAATGCAAACTGGCTGTTAACGATAAACAGTATTTTTGAAGTAATAATAGATTACTTGTCAACACCAATCTGGATGATTGCTTTAGACACCTTCTTGCCTTTCTCATTCACAATTTCTGCTTTGATACTGATACGTTTGCACGTATCATTCTTTTCAGAAATAGTTCCTGTAATTGTAAGAATATCTCCAATAAAAACTGGACTGCGAAATTTGGTCGTAATCTCTTGGAGCAGGCAGTATTTGCCAGGAAGATATACACCTGCCAATTTTGAATAAAAAGATGCTGTCAGCATTCCATAAACAACCCTTCCTGGATAGCCTTGCTGCCTGGCAAACTCCTCATTACAGTGTAGCGGATTTATATCTCCGGAAATTTCAGTAAATTTATCAAGCATTTCAGCTGTTACAACTGTCTGAAAGCTTTCAGTCTGACCAACAGTCAACTGATCATATGTGAATGTGTTCATGCTCTTTTCTCAAGCCATGTTGCGATTGCAGATGCAATACTGTTCCTATCAAGTCCGTTCTGTTCTCTGACTTCCTGCTGTGTGCCATAGCCGGCAGCAAATTTGTCTGTCAAACCAATACGCATAAATGGGATAGCTACCTGATGTTCTGCCAATATTTCAGCAACGGCACTACCAAGTCCACCGTATATATTATGTTCTTCAATAGTGATAACAGCAGTACAATTTCGGGCTGCCGTGAGAATTGCCTGATTGTCAATTGGTTTTAGGCTGGGCATATTGATAACCGTGCTTTGTATGCCTTTGCTTTTCAATTCTTCTGCAGCAGCCATAACTTCGCATAGGATGGTACCTGTAGAAATAATGGCAAGATCTTTTCCCTCTGTCAGAAAAGCAGCTTTGCCTAATTCTACCGTATATCCTTCACTAAAATATTCCGTTTCTCCGCTCATCCCCAGTCGGATATACACAGGGCCATCATGGTTATAGGCTGCTCTTACGCATGCAGAGGCTTCAATTGGAGTGGCCGCTGATAATATGGAAAGATTGGGAATAGCCCTTAGTATGGCAAAATCTTCTGTTGTATGGTGAGATGGGCCTAATGTACGCCATGAAGTTCCACTTCCCATTCCGACGATTTTGACATTTTGGTTCTGATAGCAGACATCGTTGCGGATAAATTCAATACTTCTGTAAGCCAGAAAGGCTCCAGAGGTATACACAAAAGGAATGAGTCCCAGCATCGCCATACCAGCTGCAATACCGACTTTGTTTTGCTCTGCAATTCCAAAATTATAGCACTGAGTTGGCATTTCAGAAGCCATCATGGTATCATAATCAGTGCCGCTGTCAGACAAAAGCGAGACTACTCTCTTATCTTTCTGCATGATGTCATACAAGGCTCTTATATACGCTTTTTGCATGACTCTAGCTCTTCTGGGCTAATGTTGAGTTCACTCATGAAAATTTTCAGTTCGCGTTTGTTGGGCATGCGCCAATGCCAACCAGGATTTTCTTCCATGAGTGACAATCCTTTCCCCTTTACTGTTTCGGCAATAACCAAGCGAGGTAATGATTGGTGTGGTTTTATGGCTTTGATAAGGGCTGGAACGTCGTGACCATTTACCCGTACGCAGTCCCATCCGAAACTGCTGAAACGTGATTCCCAATCATCAATTGCTAATACAGCCTTGACAGTATCCATTTTTTGGATGCGGTTATAGTCCAGTATCGCAATCAAATTATTGGTGTTGTATTTTACGGCAGACATGACTGCTTCCCATATACTGCCCTCTTGGCATTCTCCGTCGCCAATTAATACAAAAATATTAGCGGGATTATCTTGGTTCTTAGCGCCAAGGGCCATGCCTAAACCTAAAGACAGTCCATGACCAAGAGATCCCGTTGACGCTTCAATGCCAAGTTCAGGACACAACGAAGGTTCTCCTCCCAGTTTTGTTCCCGGGCGTGAGAAGGCAAAAAGTTGTTCCTTGCCAAAATAGCCAGCGTGACACAAAACCGAATACAAGGCCAAACTACCGTGCCCTTTGCTAAGAATAAAACGATCTCTGTCTTGCCAGCATGGGGCGTTGGGGCGATGGCGCATTACTCCGCCACAATATAAGGCATAAATAATTTCGACACAGGAAAAGGCCGAAGCCAAGTGCGCGATACCTCCGGCATAACCTGCCAGAAAAATATCTTTTCTGAGCTCTTTTGTCGTTTTTTGCCAGTCGTTCATATCTCTATTTTCCCTATTATCCAAACTGAGTTATAGTGTCTGGGTCCAGCCCAGAAAAAGCACATACAGGCATTGCATCAATGCACTGCATTTCTGTATTGGTAAGACAGAAATCATCGATTTTCAGATTGCTTTTCATATGGTCTGGATGTGTAGTTTTGGTGATGGGAATGACATTATGCTGCATACACCAACGCAAACATACTTGCGCTGGTGTTTTGCTGTGGGCTTGGGCGATTTGCTGCAACTCAGGGTTATTTAGCAGCAGACCGTTACCTAACGGACTCCAAGCTTCAATCTGAATGCCGTGTTTATTGCAAAAATCAATTTCTTTTTGAGGGAGCCAGCCTGGATGTAATTCTATTTGATTTATTTCTGGGGCAATTTGGGCCATGTCCATTAATGCCTCAAGATGGTGAACCTTGAAGTTACAAACACCTATTGTTCTGACAACGCCATCTTCTTTTAGTTTTTCCAATGCACGCCACGCTTCAGCCGTAATGTCACGCCAATTGGTATGGACAGCCGGAGAGGCTGGCCAGTGCAGCAAAAATTGATCAAAGAATTCAATTTGTAGATTTTTTAAAGACTTTCTGCATGCCTTCTGTGCAGCAGCAAACTGGCGTTTACTGTTCCATAACTTTCCAGAAATAAACAATTGTTCACGCGCTATACCACTCTGTTTCAGGCCGTCCCCTACAAAGGGCTCATTCGTGTAGGCATACGCCGTGTCAAATCTGCGATACCCGGCTTGACAGGCTGCGAGGATGACCCGTGCCGTCTCATCATCAGGAGGCAACTTCCAGGTGCCAAAAGCTATAGGATCAGGCATATCATCTCCGGTGAGCTGTTGTTATTGTATCTGGCCATGCAATATAGAAATGTTACGAGGTGGATACTGCCACGTTTTGTCTCCATGCTGTACGATAACAGCTACGGAATATTTGCCGTCAGGAATAGCTGTTTTGTTTATGACCGCATGATATCCACTTTCTGTATATAATTTGTTTTTATATACTTCTGCAACACCGGCTCTTGTTACCTTTTCAGCTGTGTATGTAACCGATTGCTTGGTATCATTGTTGGTGAAAGAAACGAAGACCTGCTGATTCGTACAGTCAATACCTTTGACAGCTATCCAGCCTGAAATGACAATATTTGTTTTTTCTGTTGCCAGCTTATCAATATACCCAAATGCAGGCTGGGATTCTGTGACTACTGGAGTGGATACCAGAGCAGAATGGATGATGGTTTTTATACGATTCGCTGACAGATAGCGCTCGGCATTTTCAATGATAACGATATCAGGCCTGACTACCGTATCGAGTTCATAGTTAACCATCAATCCTCGATCAAGGACAACTGTCCGGAAGTTCTCAGCAAGGAAACGCAGCAATTGTCCTCCAGACTCACCTATATTTTCCTGGTCAAAAGTGCTGTAACCATAAATCAGCAGAGTTTTGTCTATTGGCGCTTCCGGATTGGTGTATATACGTATTTGTGGTTTGCCATATTGTCCACTGGTATATATTGACAGTATGCGGTCATACAATTCACCTTTGCTGACTGGTCTTGCATGAGGAGTGTACTCGGCTACCGGCATGGTTTCTGACACGCCAAATATATTGGGTATTTTGGCAATGCTATTCATGCCTAGCGCATACTCACCCGGAACAAAATCCACATGGATGGGGGCTATATCAATTCCTGTAGCCTGCTTTATTGACTGGCAAATGGATTTATAGATTGAATAGAGTCCAAATTCGTTCTGATGCACATCCTTCTTACGATAAACATAGTCAATTTTTTTATCTTCCAAGAGCTGTTGCTTCGTGGGGATGACATTAATGTCTGTATGCCGGGTTACATAATCTACGATTTGATCTACAGGGCTTATCCCTACGCTGAGCGACTCACCATAAATAAATTCTGGGTAGATGGATGTTTGTGATGGCACTGGCAGGTAGAACAGGGTCGCGCCAAGTTTGTCATAATGCGTTTTTAGCCTCTTCAAGGCACTGGCCGTATCAGCCATTACTTTTTCAGTTATGGGAAAAGTTCCTCGTGCAATGTCGAGGTTATGGTTAAGTGCGTAAAACAGCCAGCCATCTTTTCCTATATGTATGCTTGTGCTCGGTGAGATATGGAAGACGCGCCATTTCACCAGTCTTGAAATCCGATCGTTTATATCAGGATTTTCGGCCAACCAGGTGTTCAGTTTACTCCCAATACCGAATACGTCCCAGAAAGGAGTGTTTTTTTCTCCTTTGACAGGACGCTCGCTTGCGAAAGGAACCAGCAAAAAGATTACCAAAAGCAGGGCAAGCACTGTCCGTGCCATTGCAAAAAAGCTCTGAGCAGTCGTGGATGATGGTGACATGTTAGAAGTTTCCATACATCAAATCCACCTTATCGCTGAAACTGCCGATAGCTATCACACAGGACCCCAACATGAATATGATCGAAAGATGAAAGACGATATTCTGTTCTGACAACCATTTCCGGACACTGCCATTGGTGATTGTTTGAATGTGTGACACCATAAACATGAGGAATAAGCCGAAACCAATTATCCAGAAGTCTGATGTGGCAAGCCCCATATTTTGCCAAGTTTCCCAAACAGTGATGTCCCTGAGGTTGAAATTGGCAAAAGCAGCGTCCCACATACTGAACCCGGTACTCAGTGAAGAGGCCCTGCCAAAGGAAACAGACAAAATAAAAAGAGATGCCGTACGGATACGCTGGAACCATATCCACGACTGGCAATTGGTGTTTATGCGGAATATTTTTATTAACGAGTCAAAGACCGGCTCGAGAAGCATGCCGCCTACAATCATTATGAAAAAGAACAGACCGCTTGAAAAGATAAATTTATATGATCCGCCATGCCAGAAACCCACACAAAACCAGGTGACGAACATGCCGATATACGTTGGTACCCGTTTTGAAACTTTTTTGCCGAAAGTTTTTTGACAGTAGTTTCTGACTGTTGCCAATGCAGGCGATTTCAGAACGGGATATAGGACGAAATCTTTGAGCCATAGGCCTAACGTGATGTGCCACCTGCGCCAAAACTCTGAAAGACTTGTCGATGAGAAAGGTCGATTGAAGTTTTCTGGTAATGTGATTCCGAACATTTCAGACAGCCCAATCACGACGTCCATCGATCCGCTAAAATTCACATATACGTACGTGACATAAAGAGTGGCTCCCTTAATTGTAAAACACCCTGTATACTGGAGACCGGTTGCTGGTAGCTGGGTATCATAGATGGTGGTTACCAGGACCTGCAGTCGCGTGGAGATGACGACAACCTTGAAGAAGCCCCATATAGCTCGTTGAAGTCCGTTCCATACGTTGGAAAGGTTGAAATTCCCACCAGCATAGAGACCTTCACGCATTTGTGTATATCGAGTGAACGGGCCTGTCGTTAACTGGGGAAAATAACCAGCAAACAGCAAGACTTTCAAAGGGTTCTTTTGTGCCTTTACTGCTCCCCAGCATACATCAAGCAGGTAACCGATCAGAATAAGCGTAAAGTAACTGATTCCCAGCGGTGCAAGCCAGTGGGGTGCTGTCAGGCCTGTTTTAAAGTCAAATATCGATTCAAGCAGCCGTAAATTAATGAAGACAAAGGCAAAGTCTTTGTAGAAAAACAGGAACAGAAGCAGAATGAAGATAGTTGTTCCTGTTATAATTTTTTTGTTTCTTTCGCTTAAGTACGAAAGCGAATAGGCCGCTCCCCAGGTCAGGAACGACATAAGTGCGAACACGAGAAACAGGTTAACACTGCATGCCGCAATGAAAAAAATGGCGCTGGCGGCAAGGAGTACACACCAGCGCCATTTTTTGTCACAGATATAATAAATGGTCAGAACCATGACCATAAAAAGGATAAACTTAAAATCAAAAAGACTCATGTGGGATACCAGAGTTTACTACAGGCTATGAGGCGGAATGAGTGTGCATACTAAGTTAGAGTTTACATCTTTCCATAATGATATCAACAGTTTCACCGACATTTTTCATGCCGGTTACTTCACCCATGGTGAACTGAATACCAAAGCGCCTTTCAATGGCAACAATGAGGTTTATGTGTTCCAGGCTGTCCCAGTCTTCCACATCTTCAGCAGTGGTTTCGTCAGTCAGACGGATAGTGTTGTCATCAAACTCGTCCCAGAATATTTCGTGCAAGGCGGCGTAGACTTCGTCTCTAGTCATGATTCTTCTCTCTGTACTTGGCTCTTGTTGAGGTTAAAGTTGGCAACATCCGCTATGAACAGGCCATCCTTGCGGACGAATCCCATACGCTCATAGATATCTTCTACCATAGCATTTTTGGGTGTTTTCAAATATTCGCCTATAACCTGCGTAAAACCGTTTTCTTTTGCTACTGAAATGATGTCATTTATAATAAATTCTTCCATGGTACGTTTTAAAACCCGACAGCTCATGAGCCAGGTGTTGATGAACAGTTTTTTATCCGGGCGTTTCTCCAAAATGACCACACTGATAAGGCCATATTCTCCGAAACGGTCCTTTAAGGAATAACGGCGGGTAATAAGGTTCTCATCATGAGTAAGTTCTTGTATCTGTGCTTCTGTATAACGAATAGTTCGCAGATTGAATTGATTTGAACGCTGTGTAAGCTGGGCAATTCTTGGTGTATGAAACTCGTCAAAAGGAGCAGCAACAGCTTTCATATTCAGGCTTGCCAGATAGTCCTCGTAGGAGGTGAATGCTGTCTGAAGTGTTGTCCGCTCAGCTTCTTCACGATACTGCTGAGTCCGGTCCATGTCTGTCAGGGAGAATGAGGCCGTCTCAAACAGATTGAGAGACCGCAAATATGGTACATATTGCGCCGGGTCTTCAGGCAGCTCCGGTATGGTGATTTCCGGAATCATACCCTGAACCAGTTTGCGTTCAAATGGGTTGTCATCCAGGAATACAAAACTGTCCATACCAAGATTCAGAGTTTGCTGAATACGACGTATATTGCTGGCCTTGTCTTCCCAGTTGGCGACGAACATGGAAAAATCGTCCAGTCGCAAAACCATCTCGGGATGTTTTTCAAACGGTTCCTTGGCAATATCTTCGTTGTTTTTACTGCATACTGCCAGCAGAATACCCCTGTTTTTTAGTTCTTTCAGCCACCGTTGCAGGTCAGAATACGCCCTACCTGTTCCAAGTTCGCCAATTTGAATACCTTCCATACCGTCATCACCAATGATACCACCCCAGAGTGTATTGTCCAAGTCCACTACAATACATTTTTTTACCATGCCTCTGAGAGCCTGAATGGTGTCTGTGACGGATTTGGCCACTGCGGGCAGCAAATCCAGCGAAATGGGCATCTTTGCTATATAATACAGTTTGGGATCTGTGAAGGCAGGACGCCCGCATTGCGTCTGAATGGCATCGATATCAATCAGATAAACATTTTTGGTCTGCTGGCAGCCTTCCATCAGAAGGTAGTTCAGCTTGCGAAGCTGATATACAAAGGATGTTTCCACCTTGTTTGCATAATTGCCAAAGACGGCATCATTGAACAAGGGGAAATTGGTTTGAAGAATGGTTGTTTTTGTATGGGTGTTGATGAGTTCCCAGTACGTCTTGATGTTCGTAAATATGGTGTCCGAAAAGTGACTGCGCTGAGCAAACGGGGTAGAGCAGTAGGCTTCATACAGTTTTTCTACACACATGAATATCAAAATTGCATCAGGATGGAACGCATATAACTCCGATTTGTCATCCATGGCCTGGATGCCAATCTGGTTATAGTCAGCATCAAAGATATTCATACCAAGCTCTACATACCGTGCGTACCCTTTAATGGAAGAAGCTATATGTTGTGTTGCACAGTCACCCAAGATGGCAAGTTTGTATTGAGGTAATGAAGAAGAATCTTCTTTGGCTAATTTATGTAGATCTTTGATCGAGAGCATATAAAACCTCAAGCCCAAATTAAATTTTTTTTGTTCGATACTGTATTTGTAATTACTTTGTCAAGATATTAGAGTGTTACTCTATCCATGTGCTATGTAAAAAGGAATCTCTCAGTTTATATTATGAAATACTTTATAATGTTATTTATTGAATGAGAAAATATAAAAACGTGGATTGTAGAACGTAAGTTATCATCCACGTTTTATTTTAAATTTTGATATACTTAAGTGTCTTCTAATAAGATTATCTATTTTGTCGTACTTAAGCTAATTCAAAAAGAAGAACATCTTTTTCAGAACAAGGAATTTTTAGTTTATTTTTTATCCTGTAGGCAAAAGTCCGTTTGTTCCGATTTTCGTATACTATAAGTTTTCCAGGTCCAGTATATTCCATGTCAAGTGAAAGTATAACTGTTTGTCCCTTATAGCCAGAAAGTGTTTGGAAGGTAAACTCAGTCCATTGATTATAGCTTATATTTTGCATGATTGTGCTTGATTCTCGCAAGAGTTTACCTTTGTAGAACAGGCGTAAAGTTATCTTGCCTTCAGATTTTCCTGTCATGCAGGTAAAAATAAGGCGTATTGTGGAAAAGGAATTGGAATTCAGTATG
>CAMLXE010000033.1 GCA_946490455.1 uncultured Desulfovibrio sp.
CTACAAAATCGACGACATCAAAGCAACGGAATCCCTGTCGCCGGCTCCACCACCAGAGAGCGAGCAGGACACCGATCAGCCCTCCGTGGAAAGACATGCCTCCATTCCATACCCGAATGATCTCAATAGGATCACTGGCAAATGAAGAAAAATCATAAAACAGTACATAGCCCAGACGAGCCCCCACGATGACACCGATCATGATCCATGTGACCATATCGTCAACGCGCGGTCCATTCCAGCCCAAAGCCCGCCATGCCGGACGGGAAGCCCGCCAGCGTGCAAGCCCCCATCCGACAAGAAAGGCGAACAGATACATCAGACCATACCAATGTACGTGCAGCGGCCCAAGGGAAAAGGCCACAGGATCAATCCGCGGATAGACGAGCATTGTCAGGCCTGCTCCTCCGTATCACGCAAATCAAAGGTTCCGCTGCGCCCACCAGACTTGAACACCAGCCGAACATCACGGATGACAATATCTCTTTGTATGGCTTTGCACATGTCATAAAGTGTAGCGGCTGCCACCTGCACGGCAACCAGTGCTTCCATTTCCACCCCGGTGCGGGCATTGGTTCTGGTCTCGGACTCAATACTGATCCGCGGAGGACAATCCTCAACCTTAAAACGGATATCGACAAAAGTCAGCGGTACGGAATGGCAGAGCGGAATCAGTTCTGAAGTTCGTTTGGCGGCCATAATTCCAGCAACCTGAGCCGTTACCAGAACATCCCCCTTGGGAAGGGCACGGGCCTGCAACATGTTCAGTGTTTCCCGATTTACTTCCACAACAGCCCGCGCCATGGCAACACGATCGGAGACAGTCTTTTCAGCAACATCAACCATTCTCAGACTTCCATCCGCCTTCAGATGGGAAAAGTTGTCACCATGTACGGTACACTCCGCCGTACTTTCCCTTGGTTTGACTTCTTTCTGCGGCTTGTCAGCAAGCTGGAGGATACTGGTCTCAGGATCATGGATGGCGGCATCAATTCCCTCCTGAGGGGAACTTACGACTTCAAGAATAGCCTTGAGTACGCCATCAATATCCAGATTGGAAGTATCTATGATAACAGCATCGTCTGCCGGGCAGAGAGGAGCGACAGGCCTGCTGCGATCCAGATGGTCACGCCGAAGAATCATTTCCGTAAGCTGTGCGAGGTCGGCCTGTTCGCCTCTGGCCTCCAGCTCCCTGAAGCGGCGCAGGGCACGGACATCAGGACTGGCGTCAAGGAAAAACTTGAATCGTGCTCCGGGGAAAATCACGGTCCCCATATCGCGACCTTCCACAACAAGAGAAGTAGATTCCCCGAGCTTACGCTGGGCTCCTTTCAGATATTCACGGACCGTAGTTACGGTTGCAAGGCGGGCAGCGAGCTGCCCCACATACTCCGTTCTGATTTCCCGACCAATAGGTATCTCATTACAAAGTAGAATGGTATCTTCTCCAGTTCCCTTCAGCCGAAAACGAAAATCCATGCAGCGGGCCAGGAGATCGGGAGACGCCAGTTTTTCTGCACCGGGGCCAAGACGCATTGCCACAGTTCTGAACATGGCGCCAGTATCCAGATAGGGTATTTTCAAAATCTTGGCGACACGCTTGGCAAGAGTGGATTTGCCGACACCGGCCGGACCGTCCAATGTGATGATGGGCAACTTGTTCATTGGGTCAACAGCTCCCGAAGAATAGAGACAAGAATGTGGTTTTCTTCTTCTGTTCCCACACTGACTCGCAGATGGCGTGGCAGGCCGTAACTCGTCAGCGGACGCAGGATAATCCCCCGTTCCAGCAGACGTTCAAACAGCGCAGAGGCATCCTGCTCGCCTGAGGGAACTTCAAACATCAGAAAGTTAGACTGGGAAGGCATTACCGTACAACCGAGTCTGCCAAGCTCTTCTGTCAGATAGGCACGCCCAGTACGAACTACCCGATAGGTTTCATCAAGAAAGGCCCGATCTTCAAGGGCAGCAATACCAGCCTCTTCAGCCAGCAGATTTACGGAGAAAGGCAGACGCACACGCCAGACATGTTCAGCGATGATTTCAGGCAGAATCACATAGCCAAGCCTCAGGCCAGCCATTCCGAATCTCTTGGAAAAAGTTCTGGAGATGGCCACATTGGGAAATTCTTCCAGGCGCCCCAGCAGAGAATACGCACTCTCTTCATCGGCGAAATCCATGTAGGCCTCATCAATGACCAGCAGACAGGTATCCGGCAAGGAACGGGCAAAAGAAGCCAGTTCTTCCACAGGCGCCGTATAGCCCGAGGGGTTATCCGGAGAGGTAACAAATACCAGAGACGTGTTGTCATCAATGAGCGCACGCATCTTTTCCCACGGGAAAGAAAAATCTGGATTCAGTGGTGTCTGACGAAGTTCCACCCCACACAAGGCAGCTTGCGTGGTATAAATGCCGAAGCAGGGGCGAAACGCCACGGCATTGTTGACTCCAGGTTCGGCACAGACCCGGAACAGGAGGTCAATAACCTCATCCGACCCGTTTCCGACAACAATTCTGGATGGAGAGACATGGTGGTAGTCGGCCAGTGCCTTCACCAGACGCGGATTTCCAGTCTGAGGATACCGAAAGGCATATGGTGCATACCGGTGAAGTACCTGCTGCACATGCGGCGAAACACCAAGAGGATTCTCATTGCTGGCCAGCTTGATCACTCTGGAAAGACCATATTTGTCACGAATTTCATCAATGGAAAGGCCTGCCGTATAGGGCTTGAAATCACGCACAAGGGAACGCAAGGGAATGGATGCCATAGGAATTGTCCTTCAGAAATGTCAAAAAAAGATTTTCCTTTTTTCTGCCGTGTCCGTCAAGGCAGAAAAGAAATCTGTCCTCGCTATGAATTCATCTCCGATAAGGCCCAAGGGGCCTTTCAGAAATCAGCATACCTTTTCCGAACCAGAAATCATTTGACAATCCGGTCAAGTCGTTGTTTGCTCCCTTCCGACAAAACAGGGATGCCCGTTCTCTGCCAGAGCAGCCCGAACGAATGGGACTCATGCCATGCTGGATACCTTTGCCAAAGCCCTTTCCTTTATACTCGTCATCATCCTTGGGTACTTTCTCAAAAGAATAGGAAAGCTGCACCCAAACGACTTCGCCATTCTCTCCAAAATAGTCATGCTGGTAACGCTGCCCTGCGCCCTGCTGACCAATCTTAACGGCATCAAGATTGATGCAAGTCTTCTGTACGTATTTCTTCTTGGTATCTTCTGCAACTGCGTTACCATCGTGGCAGGATGGCTGCTAACACGCGGCAAATCCAACAAGGAACGCGTGTTCTCCATGCTCAATCTTTCCGGCTTCAGCATAGGTCTTTTTGCCATGCCCTATGTACAGCAGTTCCTTTCTCCTGAAGGATTCCTCACTGTCTGCCTCTTTGATGCGGGGAATGCCGTCATGTGTACAGGGCTGACATTTGCTCTGGCGACCCGATTCTATCCCTGCGCACCCGATAATACGACTCCGCCCTTCTTCCGGACACTCTTTTCCTCTCTTCCCATCTGGGCCTACATGCTGGTTACAGTCCTTGGACTCACAGGTCTTGCCCTTCCACAGCACGTTATCAACTTCACACATATAGCCGGAGACGCAAACAGCTTCATCTGCATGCTCATGATCGGAATTGTCCTTGAGCTTCGACTGGATCCTACCCGATTCCGCAGTCTTCTTATCCACCTGGCCATCCGTTACACCCTTATGGTGGGGCTGGCACTGCTCTTCTATAACTTTCTCCCCTACGAGCATGACATCAGGCTGGCTCTGACAGTCATCCTCTTTGCCCCCGTAGCCAATATCTCACTGATATTTACCCTGCGCATTCAGGGAGACATGGTTCTTTCAGCCAACATCAATTCAGCGACTACCCTTATCAGTGTCATCATCATGACCATTCTGCTCACTGTCATCTGATCATCATGTAGAGAATTCATTGCCGGCAATTCAGCGACTGAGTTTTCAGAAGGTACATTTTCTGGGCGTTCCAGTCTCCCCCCAAGATTCATGCGCCGTTCCATGCAGCCTCTTCAGGCAAAAGGCAACGCTTCTCCAGAACATTTCTCATCACCGACAAAAAAAGGGATGCAACGCTGCATCCCTTTTGCATTCCATGGCCGTCCCGGACAGGGACTCATCTAGTACCGATAATGATCGGCCTTGTACGGACCATCAACGGAAACGCCGATATAGGCAGCCTGCTTCTCCGTCAGCCTGGACAATTTTACGCCCAGACGGGCCAGGTGCAAGCGGGCAACTTCTTCATCCAGCTTTTTGGGCAGTACATGCACCTTCGTTTCCAGTTGAGCAGACGCAAGCTCCATCTGAGCCAGAACCTGATTGGTGAAGCTGTTGGACATGACAAAGCTGGCATGGCCAGTGGCACAACCAAGATTGACCAGACGGCCTTCTGCCAGAACGACAAGAGAACGACCATTGGGAAGAATCCACTTGTCCACCTGAGGCTTGATATTCACTCGGGTACAGTTATTTTCCTCAAGCCAGGTCATTTCAATTTCATTGTCAAAGTGTCCGATATTGCAGATGATGGCCTCATTCTTCATGTTCGCCATGTGTTCACCGGTAATGACATGATAGTTGCCTGTAGCCGTCACAAAAATGTCAGCTACCGGAGCAGCATCCTCCATGGTGGTGACTTCAAAGCCTTCCATGGCTGCCTGAAGTGCACAGATGGGGTCGATTTCGGTGATCAGAACACGGGCTCCAAATCCGCGCATGGACTGAGCACATCCTTTGCCCACATCGCCATAGCCGGCAACGAGAACCACCTTACCGGCAACCATGATGTCCGTAGCACGCTTGATACCATCGGCCAAAGATTCACGGCATCCGTACAGGTTATCAAACTTGGACTTGGTAACGGAGTCATTGACGTTGATTGCAGGGAAAAGCAGCTTGCCTTCTTCGGCGAGCTGATAGAGACGATGTACACCGGTGGTTGTTTCTTCGGAAACACCGCGAACATGAGAAGCGACCTCATGCCAGTGCTTCGGATCCGAGGCATGACGCAGAGCCAGACGATCCATAAGAATCCGTGCTTCGCGGGACTCGCAGGGCTTGTCCAGCAGAGAAGGATCATTCTCCACATCCACCCCCAGATGGATCATCAGCGTGGCGTCGCCGCCATCATCCACAATGAGATCAGGACCGGAGCCATCAGGCCAGGTCAGAGCCATTTCCGTACACCACCAATATTCTTCCAGCGATTCACCCTTCCAGGCAAATACCTTGGCAAATCCCTGTTCGGCAATGGCCGCAGCGGCATGATCCTGAGTAGAAAAAATATTGCAGGAAGCCCAGCGAATATCCGCTCCCAAGGCATGCAGCGTCTGAATGAGCATGGCCGTCTGAATGGTCATGTGCAGCGAACCGGTAATCTTGAAACCCTTAAGAGGCTTCTTGTCTCCATAACGCTTGATGAGTTCCATAAGGCCGGGCATTTCACGCTCGGAGAGCTGCATTTCCTTCTTGCCAAATTCGGCAAGGGCAATATCCGCGACCTTGTAGGCCAGGGACAGGTCAAGAGGCTGAGCTTGAGACATGGTCATACTCCAAAAGTTAAGTTAAAAAAGTCAGATACGCCTGGCTAAAGTCAGATTGAGGGCAAGTCCCTGTTCCACGGGATGCCGAATGCAGGATGCAACTTCAAATCCTGTGGACTGCAAAAAACGCCGCATGGTCACTTCATTGAAACCAAGCCAGAGATCACCGTACTCCACGCGCATCCGTTCCTGATCATGCTGATCAAAATCCGCAACCAGCAGCTGGCCTCCCGGACGGAGGGTTCGCCGAATCTCGGAAAGGACCGTTTCGGGTTCCGAAATATGATGCAATACCATATTGATGCTGGCGAAATCCGCCTCTTCGTCACGCAGGGGAAGATGGCTCAGATCTCCGATGCGCAATGACACGGGTTCATCCCCGTCCATTCCAGCCAAACGGCGCCGCGACAGTTCAAGCATCCGCGGTGAGCCATCCACGCCAATAATTTCCCGGGCCCGCCCGCACATGCGCTCAAGAACAATCCCTGTACCGCAACCAAGATCAACGGCTACAGCGCAATCCGCCGGTATGGCCTCACAAACGGCACCAGCCAGATCAAAGCCACCCAGCACTTCCCGGCTCAGCGTATCCCAGTGTTCGGCAATCGTATTGAAAAACTGCCGGGTTTTCAGAGCTCGTTCTTCAATAATCTGTGCAGCCATGAGCACATCAGCCCGCACAATGCCAGAACTCAGGAATGGAGCCACAGATCTGAGGAAATCAGCCCCTTCCCCATCCGTAACCGCCGAATAAAAAACCCACAGGCCATCCCGACGCGAAGACAACAAGCCGGCTTCAGTGAGAATTTTCAAATGCCGCGAGACTCTGGACTGCCCCATTTCCAAAAGACTGACCAGCTCATTGACGGAAAGCTCATATTTTTGCAGCACGCAAACCAAACGGAGTCGAGTCTCGTCTGAGAGGGCCTTGAAGTATCGAATGGCATTATTCATATTTCTTTCAATATGTTGCATATATCAAAAACAACGGATGGTTTAATATCAAGAAATACGCATATAGTCAAGAAATGTTCCCTACATACCAGAATTCCAACTTCCAAGCACAGATGGAGAATGGGCTCCCTTCAGAAGATAAAATCGAACAGGTAAAACAGCGTTCTCAAATTCAGACGATAATCAGATGATCAAGTCGACAAGGAAAGGTAATACATCCGCATCCAACCAGCATCGGCCATCTGTGTTCAATGATATTTCTTGTCAGTTCATACCGGGAAATATCCATCTTGGCGGGTCCATACAGCAGTATGAAAAATGTGGATACCGGAAGCTGCAATCGAAAGCAGCATCAGTAAACCGTCCAGACAAGCATGAACATACACGGACAACTCAGCATACAGTGTCCCCATATCGGGGCACCGTTCCATGATCGCATCTCCTTCGTTGGAAAATACCTCCTCTCCTCGGCTGAAAGAACAGAACTGCAAGCTGCCCTTCCCAGATACAGGAAATTTTGGAAAAACGAAAAGCGCGGCAGCCATTCGTCTGCCAGAAAAAACACATTTGCAAACAGAGGTCTTCAAGCATGGAACCATGATCTGAAACGGGAAGGCATCGGATTACCCTCATGTTCTCCAACAAGACAGCAGGCAACAAGAACGCTGGATACACAAATCCATCTTTCAACCAGGCGGTGCTGGAGGATGACTTCATCAGGATTCGGGCCAACTCCGGTCTTTCTGTTCGGGATTACAGAACAAGTTGATTTTACCCTACTATCATTGATGGACGTCATGGCCAAAGCGAGCCTTGAGCTACCCATAAAAAAAGCCCCCCGAGGCAAATCGGAGGGCTATTTCCGTTATCAGATTCGGGATCAGCGACGGTCGCCAATCAGACGAAGAAGCATAAGGAACAGGTTAATGAAATCCAGGTACAGGGTCAGGGCGCCAAGAAGCGCACCACGCCGAATGGCCGTAGCATCATCCAGAGGCGCATTGGCACCGAACTGACGCAGCTTCTGCGTATCATAGGCGGTAAGGCCAGTAAAGATAATGACGCCCAATATGCTGATAACAAAGGACAACATGCTGCTGGCGAGGAAGAAATTCACAATCATGGCAATGATGATACCAATCAGGCCCATGATCATGAAATTGCCCATACCGGTCAGATCACGCTTGGTCACTGTCCCATAGATGCTCATACCAGCAAACATGCCTGCGCAGGTCACAAAGGCCTGCATGACAGACGTTCCCGTGTACACCAGCAGGACGGAGGACAGGAAAGCCCCCATCAGCATACTGTAAATTACAAAAATAGCTGTAGCAGCCGCTGCGGACAGACGGGAAATCATCCCCATAAGAACCATGGGCAGGACAAAAACGGCAATGGCAAGGATGATCACACCAAAGCTGCTGCCAAAAACGAAGGAAAGCATCATTGGCGAAGTGGCAACGAAATAGGCCGTTCCTGCAGTGACAAGCAACCCGACCGTCATCCACTGATATACCTGACGCATGAAAATGGACGCAACGCTGAGACTTCTCGCGCTGCTGGTGGAATCCCGTAACGTTTCCATTCAAGACCTCCAAAAAAAGGGGGATAGGGGCATCTGCCCAACATTGAAGAAAAACTTCACTGTTTTTTTCATATAGTCATTAAACGCTCCAGAAGCAAGATATCTCCCTTCGGGAGACCCCGGCCATCCGAAGAATAATCCGATTTTCAGACTAATGTACTTCCTGACGATACTGCAGGGACTGACGCAGGGTTTCCCGATCCATAAATTTGACTTCCGCCCCAAGAGGAATTCCCTGGGCCAGACGGGTTACCCGTATGTCCGGGAAACGTCGTCCGATCAGTCCTCGAATCAGGGTTCCTGTCGTCTCGGCTTCCACTGTTGCCCCAAGGGCGAGAATAACCTCTCGCACCTGCCCTTCAGCAATACGGTCTGTAAGACGTTCCAGCTCGAGATGTTCCGAACTCAGATTATCAAGAGGCGTGAGCAGTCCACCAAGAATCAGATAGCGCCCCCTGAAAAAGCCTCCTTCCTCAAGGGTGAGCATACTGTCCCACTCCGAAACCACACAGAGAAGCGAATTATCCCGTTCGGGATCAGCGCAGACAGGACAGGGGTCTGCCTCTGTCAGGGCTCCACAGCGAGAACAGAGATGCAGTGCATCACGCAGATCGTATATTCCCTTGCCCAGTCTTCGGGTTTCGGCCTCCGGCCACTTGAGAAGCGTCATGGCAACCCGCATGGCCGACTTTGGACCAAGCCCCGGCAGGCGGGCCAGCTGCTCTACCAGAGCCTTCAATGATTCGGGAATCCTCTTATCCATCAGACTTCCTTTTGAGGCTCCATGCTCCTTGTATGAGCGGCCTCACATGAAAACAGCCCGCCGCTCACAATGTGCGCGACGGGCAAACGTACAACAGACTCAATTCGCCTACATGATGCCGGGGAGATGAATTCCACCGGTAATTGCAGCGATTTCTCTGTCCATGGTCGCCCGGCCAATGCGCAGAGCTTCATTGACGGCCGTCAGAACGAGATCCTGAAGCATTTCCACATCATTGCCTTCAAGCGCCTTGGGATCAATCACGATTTCCTTGATTTCCTGCTTGCAGGTGGCCACGACCTTTACCATGCCACCGCCACTGGAGGCTTCTACGGTACGCGAGGCAAGTTCCTGCTGCAGTTTGGCAATCTTGTTCTGCATGACGCCGGCCTGGCGCACGAGATCATTCATGTTCCGCATTCCGTTTCTCCTTGGATGCTTTGCTGTCATTTGAGGACAAGTCCGGAATCCCCGACTGTTCCAGCGGAATACAACGCACCAGCGTTGCATCAAATGTTTCGGCAAGCGATACAATCAGAGGATGGGACGCAAATTCTTTTTTCAAGTCGGCTTCTGTCTTGCGAGGATTGGTCGGTGGCAAAACACTTGCCTGAACCCCACATCCGATAAAGCCGGAAGCCAGCCGCTCCAGTTCAGCATGATGGGCTGGAACAACAAGTTGTTCATACTGGAACGAACTCATGGTTGCAAGTCTGAGGGATTCACCGGAAAAAATACCTGTTGCAGTCTTTACGGCCTGCAAAGGGAACCCTGTCGAGCAACCCGATGTGGAACAATAATCAAGAAAACGCTGCCATACGGCACCAGTATCGGCAGCCTCATTCTGCGCACCGGGCACAGCAATCCTGCTTTTGCTGACTTCAGGCTCGACAGGAACACTCTCTTTCACCGTCGCGGCAGAAGTGTCTGCATGAAACGAAGAGGCGACAGACTTTTCTGCCCGAAGAGCTGACGAGGATGAGACCTCGACAGGCTTCTCTTCCGGGACTTTCCTTTCGCGTACTTCCGAAAGTGAAGATACGCTGCCCGTATCTTCACTTTTTTGCGGTACAGTCTCTGCAGGGGCAGGGTCCCATGGAGGCGAATCGCTCTGTCCCGCCGCATCATCTGAAGAACGGGAGCGCGCCCCCGCGCGTACAGAATCCCGCACAGTATTGACCGGAGCCACAGGACGGCTTCCGGGAACACCATTTGCCGTTGGATGAGGGAATCTGGTGACTGGCGTTTCTTTGGCATTCGCCATGCCTGACTTTTGGGAAGGCGGAACCGATACTGCACTCGAAAGCTGCTCCAGAGACACGAGACGAGGCAGCAGAGCCAGATTCAGCAGCAAAAGCTCCAGTGCCGAGGAAGGATCAATGCTTCCAAGAACCTGCCGCTGACTTTCAAGAACCATTTGCCATGCAGCATGGATATAGGCCACCTCAAACTGCGGCGCGAGTTCCTGCAGACGCTGTTTCTCTGCATCCGGCATATCCAGTACGGACAGGGCAGCCGGCCCTGCCTGCCGGACAAGAAACAGATTGCGCCACAATGTGGACAGCTCTCGCAGGAAAAATCCGAGATCCACACCCCGTTCAAGCAATTCCCGTGTTATTTCGGCTACAGCAACACAGTCCTGTTCATGAAGGGCGTGCAGAAGCCGTTCGTAAAGCTCCTGTCCAGCAAGTCCAAGGACACTGCGGGTTGCGGCCTCTGTCAGTCTGTCTCCACCAAGGGCCAGCGTCTGCCCAAGCAGGGACATGCTGTCACGGACACTGCCTGAAGCACGACGGGCCAGCAGACGCACTGCATTCTCTTCAAAGGGAATCCCCTCGCGCGTCAGAACACGAATCAGATGCGCAGCCAGTTCAGCCTCGGGGATGGCCTTAAAGATCAGATGCTGACAACGGCTTACAATGGTTATGGGGAACTTGTGGACTTCTGTGGTAGCCAGAATGAATGTCGAACGTGCAGGAGGCTCCTCCAGCGTCTTCAGAAGCGCGTTGAAGGATTCTCTGGTGAGCATATGCGCTTCATCAATGATAAAGACCTTGTAACGTCCTTCCATTGGCGCATAGGCGATGGCTTCACGCAGACGACGGGCATCATCAATACCTCGATTGGATGCACCATCTATCTCCACGACATCAACATGATTCCCCTGCGTGATACGCCGACACTGCTCGCACTGATTGCAGGGTTCTCCGGTAGGGGCATGTTCGCAGTTCAGAGCCTTGGCAAAAATTCGCGCGATGGTTGTCTTGCCAACCCCCCGCGTTCCACTCAGCAGGTAGGCCGGAGCAACTCTGTCCTCAGCGGCAGAACGAGAAAGAATGGCCTTGACGGTTTCCTGCCCTGTAACCTCAGCAAAGGTCTGCGGGCGATAACGTGCGGCAAGGGATGCGTAGCTCATGCGAAACCGAAAAGCCTCCCGGCAAAGAAATCGGGGAAATGAGTCGTCCTTCCCGGACGTA
>CAMLXE010000034.1 GCA_946490455.1 uncultured Desulfovibrio sp.
CTTGATTTCCTTGATCTGTACTACAGCCTGGCGCTTCTTGGCCTCTTGCTTCTATTTCTGGGCTTCGTACTTGAACTTGCCGTAGTCCAGAATGCGGCAAACTGGAGGTTCGGCATTGGCTGCCACCTCAACAAGATCAAGTCCGTGTTCCTTGGCCAGAGCAAGGGCTTCATTCCGACCCAGAATTCCAAGCTGTTCACTGTCCGGACCAATAACCCGCAATTCGCGGGCACGAATCATTTCATTCCGACGGACCCCATCCTGGGGCATGTCCCGACGGGGTTTGGCATTAAGAGAAGCGATAGCTCATCCCTCCACGTTTGAACGGTTCCGCGCAATCTTCGGCGATAATGTCCGACAGTTCCTCAAGGGACTTGACGCCAAGATTTTCGCCTGTGCGGAGACGGACATTCACGCTGCGCGCTTCCAGTTCCTTGTCTCCGATGACCAGAATATACGGAATCTTGGCCAGCTGTGCCTCGCGCACCTTGAATCCCAGCTTTTCATTGCGCGTATCAGTTTCAGCACGAATGCCCTTGCTCTTGAGAAGCGCGCATGCTTCTTCGGCAAAGTCATTCTGTGCATCGGTAACTGTCAGAATCCGGGCCTGAACCGGAGCAAGCCAGGTGGGGAATGCACCGGCATAGTGTTCGGTGAGCACACCAATGAAGCGTTCCAGAGAACCGAGGATCGCGCGGTGTACCATTACGGGACGGTGCCGTTCGCCATCCTGTCCCACATACTCAAGTTCAAAGCGTTCCGGAAGGGTAAAGTCGCACTGAATGGTCGAAAGCTGCCATTCACGGCCGATGGCATCCGTAACCTTCACATCAATCTTGGGACCATAGAAGGCACCGTCACCAGCATTGATGGTGTAGGCAAGTCCGGCACGTTCCACAGCCTTGATCAGAGCTTCCGTGGCGCGTTCCCATGCCTCATCGGAACCAATGGCCTTTTCCGGTTTGGTGGAAATGACAACACGGTATTCAAAGCCGAACAGGGCCATCAGGTCACGGACCAGAGCGATAACACCGATGATTTCGTCTTCCAGCTGTTCCGGGGCGCAAATGATGTGCGCATCATCCTGCGTAAACTGACGAACACGGAGCAGTCCGTGCAGTACACCGGACTTTTCATGACGATGGACGACGCCAAGTTCAAAGAACCGCTTTGGAAGTTCACGATAACTGCGCAGATGCGTATTGTAAATAAGCATATGGGCAACGCAGTTCATGGGCTTGATGCCGTAAACGTCGTTTTCGATTTCCGTGAAGTACATGTTTTCACGGTAGTTGGCATAGTGCCCGGAACGTTCCCACAGCTCGCGCCGCAGAATCTGGGGACCACGAACAAGCTCGTAATTGCGCTTGAGGTGTTCCTTTACGAGAAAATCTTCAAGAATCGTACGGAGAAGCATTCCCTTGGGCAGCCAGAAGGACATGCCGGGGGCCACATCTTCATGGAAGTCAAAGAGTTCAAGCTCACGACCGAGCTTGCGATGGTCTCTTCTCTTGGCCTCTTCCAGACGGTTCAAATAGGCTTTCAGATCCTTGGGATCTGCAAAGGCAGTGGCATAGATGCGGGAGAGCATTCTGTTCTTTTCGTCGCCACGCCAGTAGGCGCCGGCTACGGAGAGCAGCTTGAAGGCCTTGACGAAACCGGTATTGGGAATATGCGGTCCACGGCACAGATCGACGAAATCACCATTGCGGTACAGGGTGATGGTGCCGTCTTCCAGACCTTCCACAAGTTCGACCTTGTAGGTTTCGCCCTTGTCGGAGAACAGACGGATGGCGTCTGCCTTGGAAATATCCATACGCTCGAAAGGTACGGCCGCATCCACGATGCGCTGCATTTCTGCTTCAATGGCTTCAAAATTTTCGGGAGAGAACGGCGTCTCCACATCGAAATCATAATAGAAGCCGTTTTCGATGGAGGGTCCGATTGTGACCTTGGCAGCCGGGAACAGCTTCTTGACGGCCGCAGCCATCACGTGAGCGGCAGAATGACGCAGCAGAGCAAGGCCTTCCTCGGTTTCAGCGGTAACGGGAGTCAGTTCGGTGCAAGTTACAGGTACTGGAGTACCCAGATCAAGAAGCGTATCTCCTGCCTTGCAGGCAAGAACGGCCTTGAACCGTTTTCCACTCAGTCCTGCTTTCAGAGCATCTGCGCAGGAAGCTCCGTCAGCAACCTCAACCAGCTTTCCTTCTACTGAAACCTGCATAATCCACCTTCCCTGTCCGGGGCACATGCAAGGTGCCTCCGAATATCAAAAAAAGAAGCAGGGAGGAAGGTAAACCTCCCTCCCTGCTTGGAGTCGATATGGTAGGCACGAGCAGACTTGAACTGCTGACCCCTTCCGTGTCAAGGAAGTGCTCTGCCACCTGAGCTACGCGCCTGTGATGCGAGAAATGTGTCTACGCACTTTGACTGACTTCGTCAAGCATTTTTTGGCAATCGGCAAAAAATTTTTTCGTGCATTCCCAGTTGCACCTCCATGCCGATATCTCTATCCTTGCATGCAGCGCACGGTCCTGCAGGACCGTCCAACCGTATTGACTGAAGGTGATCCATGACAGCTTCTTTTTCCGGCAATAACGGCGTGGCTGCACGCGTGGAAGAACTTTTGCGCGAACAGCTCCTCGAACTTGGTGAAGACCCTGATACGCTTGCCCCTCACCTTATTATGCAGAGCATGCAGTGTGAAGTGTATCCTGATCAGTCGATGGTCTATATCTGGCGTGACATTCCCATTCTTCGGGTTGTTCCCGAAAAGACAGCTGATGGTGTCCTCTGGAGGATGTTTACCCGTGAAGATGAGCCGGTAGAGGAATGATCCCGGCCTGGGAGGCATCATATCCCAAAGAACCTCCTTTCTCTGAGCCATGCTGATGCTCTGGCTGACGGCAGGAGGGAGGCTTCTGCTGTGTGAGTCTGGCGGCAGTCTGAGCGCTGCGGACTCTCTGGAGCGCCCTGCCCTTACGATTCCTTTTCTGAAGCAGGGAGAGACGGCCTCCTGTTTCCGGCAGGCAGCATTCCAGAGGTCGTAAGCGCGTACGCCTCTGCCACTTCACTCTTGCGAAGGGACTCGGCGGATCTCGGCGGAAGTCAAAAATGAAGAGCATGACAAAGGACCGACAGATCCGGAAGCAGATCTGCCAGTCCTTTTTTTGCGGGTATGCCCTGCCCTCCGCTGCAATCCAGAGGGCAAATTTGAGGATTACAGGCTCAATGCCCTGTCCATACGGGCCAGAGTTTCTTCCTTGCCCAGAACGGCCATGGCTTCAGACAGGCCGGGACCAACCGTGGAGCCGGTGAGGGCCACGCGCCATGGCTGCGCCACCTGCTTGAACTTCAGGCCGTTTCCTTCAACATAGTCATGCATGGCCTGATCTACCGCGGCGTTGTCAAAAACACTCAGCGCAGCCAGTGCGTCACGCAGGCCCCGGACATAGGTCCGGCCATCTTCCGTCAGGAACTTGGCAACGGCAGCCGGGTCATAGGTCAGCTCGGAAACGGGCGTCAGCAGCATGGCAAATCCCTTGGCCAGTTCGATGAGATTCTTGGCGCGTTCCCGGTACAGGGGCACCATGGGAATCAGGCGTTCGACCGGCACATCAAAGCCTTCCTTTGCAACAAAGGGCTGAGCGAGTCTGGCCAGTTCCTCAGTAGGTGTTTCACGCAGGTAGTGCGCATTCAGCCACTGCAGCTTGGCAGGGTCAAAGGCGGCAGCAGAACTGTTGAGATTCTTGCCGTCAAACAGGTCTATCAGTTCCTGCATGGAGAAGAGTTCCTGATCCCCATGTGACCAGCCAAGACGGACAAGGCAGTTTACCAGAGCCTGAGGCAGCAGACCATCATCCTGATATTCCACGACAGCTCTTGCTCCATGACGCTTGGACAGCTTCTGCCGGTCCGCACCAAGGATCATGGGAACGTGACCAAAGGTCGGCAGTTCCCAGCCCAGGGCCTGATAGAGAAGAATCTGCTTGGGTGTGTTGGAAACATGGTCGTCACCGCGAATGACGTGGGTGATGCCCATTTCATGGTCATCCACCACCACAGCCATATTATAGGTAGGCATGCCGTCACTGCGGCGCAGAATCATGTCGTCAAGTTCCGACACATCCACGGAAATGGGGCCCTTCACCATATCGTTGAAGGAAATGCGCCCTTCCGAAGGAACCTTGAGACGTACGACACGTCCGGGAGCTGCTTCAAGATGCCTGTCACGGCAGCGGCCGTCATAGCGTGGCTTTTCTCCACGGGCACGAGCGGCCTCGCGCATGGCTTCCACATCTTCTGCAGAGCAGGAACACCAGTAGGCATGTCCCGTTTCCAGAAGACGATCCACAGCGGCATTATACAGGGCCGTGCGCTGGGTCTGATAGGTCAGCTCACCATCCCAGTCCAGGCCAAGCCAGCGCATGGAAGCAAGAATGGAATCCGTATATTCCTGCTTTGAGCGTTCGGTATCCGTATCTTCGATTCTGAGTCTGAATTCGCCACCAAAATGCCGGGCAAGAAGCCAGCAGAAAAGGGCCGTACGTGCGCCGCCTATGTGCAGATGTCCGGTCGGGCTGGGGGCAAACCGGGTAATGACCTTGGTCATGATAGTCTCCTGATCTTACTGTTTCTGGGAACGTGGTCTCCAATGCAGGACCAGCGCCCCGGATTTGTCATCCTTAAGAAAATTGTCCGGGCGGCGGCAGGCTACCAGCGCTCCGGAAGGGATTTCTCCCGCTACGGGCAGGATGGAAAAGCCATCTTCCGAGCAGGCATAGCGGGCAAGGCCCATACCGGGTACAGGAAATGCCTCGGAGAGAATGCGCGCTGCAATATCCTGTTTGTCTCTTTCCGGGAAGGGATGGCAGACAGGTTCCACGTCAGCGCCTCCCAAGAGCATAAAGGAAAGGCTCAGGCTGCTTTTGGGCAAGCCTGCCTGCCGGGCAAGACCCGCAAGCCAAGCAGGGCCGTCCGCTTCCAGAGTGACATGACACCAGCGACGATGCCCCTGTTTTGATATGGGACAGGGACCGGCATGCGGACAGGGTGCAAGAGGTGTCATTCCCTCCTCGATTGCCATTTCCCGCAGTGTTGCGGTCAATGTTCCACCCAGACGTGTCCCCGGTTCCACAAAGAGAGCCATCCCCGCAGGGTCCAGCGCATACTGAAGCAGGGTGGCAAGTTCGCCCATCTGATCTTCAAGATGGCCTGTCCTGTCCTTGAGTTCATTCAGGACATTGCCCGCCATGATCAGCAGAGGGTGCGATTTCAGTTCCCGGAAGGACCGCAGCAGCGGCGATCGAACAAGCCGGATCTTCCAGAGCAGCCTTTCTCCACTCAGACTGGCAAGGGATTCCAGAAGCTGCCTTCCAAGTTCCATGGGGCGCGGTACCGTATCCACACAAATCACTTCAAGCGGAACATTCCGCCAGTCCGGCCGCGCTATCCACAGAGCGATGGGAAGCGTCAGGGGACCGCTGCCAAGATCGACAATGGAAGGAAGACTGCCATCCTCTCGCGGCAGTGACGGATCAGGCAGTTTCAGTCCCGGCAGAAGCTGACTCAACCGAACCAGATTCCAGGGAAGGAAATAGCGCAGATAGGCGGATACAAGACGCGGGGCGCTCCAGTAGGAACGTCCAAGTCCGCTTCGTTCAAAGGTCAGCAGGGCGGACAGTTCCTGAATGGCGTCAGACAGGCCTGCCCGGTGGGCCCGGGAAAGCGGCATGACCTGATCGAGAGCCTGAGGCAGCTTTTCCAGAATGGAACGGGAAAAGGCATCCTGAGGCACGAAAAGCGGCGTATGAAGAGGAGAACCGCTGACGACTCTGGAGACCGGCTCCTGATGAGCGGCTGTCCCGTTCGGCGCCTGCCGGGTATCGGAACGCCGGCGGCTGAAGCCCCTGCCTGCTCTTTCCCGGCGCTCGCCTCTTTCGGCTTTCCCGCTTTCGGTATGGCGTGACAAAGGACGCGAGGTCCTCCTTTCAGAGGCCCCCGCGTTTCCCTTCACCGTTTTCTGTTGTGATGAACGGTTCACGACTCTGCACGCGCCTCCAGAGCCGCAATGGCCGGCAGGGTCTTGCCTTCAAGCACTTCGAGGAATGCCCCGCCAGCAGTAGAAATATAGTTGACCTTATCGGAATAGCCGTATTTTTCCAGAGCCGCGATGCTGTCGCCGCCACCGGTAACGGTGTAGCCTTCCGTTTCGGCAACAGCCCTGGCAATGGCTTCAGTTCCCTTGCCGAACTGATCGATTTCAAAGGCGCCTACCGGGCCATTCCAGACGACCGTTCCGGCCTTGGCAATCAGTGCAGCGTAGGAGGCAGCGGTATCGGGACCGATATCAAGAATCATGTCATCCGGACGGACAGCATTGACCGGCAGAACCGTGGCAGGAGCCTTTTCGTCAAAGGCAGGACCGACGACCACATCCGTAGGCAGCGGAATTGCAGCACCTCTGGCCTTGGCTGCGGCCATGATGCGGCTTGCGGCTTCGACGAGATCAGGTTCACAGAGGGACTTGCCGATTTCATAACCGGCCGCCTTGAGGAAAGTATTGGCGATTCCGCCGCCCACTACCAGCTGATCCACACGCTGGGAAAGATTTTCCAGCACCTCAAGTTTCGTGGAAACCTTGGAACCGCCGATGATGGCCAGCAGAGGATGGGCAGGTGCATGGAGGATTCGCGATACGGCATCCAGTTCGGCCGCCATGAGCAGACCGGCGCAGGCAACCTTGGCAAAGCGGATGGCGCCTTCCGTGGAGGCCTGTGCCCGGTGCGCTGTTGCAAACGCATCCATAACATAGACATCACCCAGAGCAGCCAGCTTGCGAGCCAGTTCCTCATTGTTTTTCTTTTCGCCCTTGAGGAAGCGGACATTTTCGCACAGAACACATTCGCCAGGCTGAACGCTTACGCCGTCCAGATAGTCTCTGACCAGACGAACAGGGACTCCGAGCAGTTCCTGAAGCCTTACGGCTACAGGAGCCAGAGAGGCGTCTTCAGAAAATACGCCTTCCTCGGGACGTCCGAGGTGAGACAGAACGATAATCCCCGCCCCCTTGTCGAGCGCCATCCTGAGCGAAGGAATCGCTGCACGGATACGCTTGTCGCTGGTGATGCGTCCCTCTTTCAGAGGAACATTGAGATCTTCGCGAAAAACAACCGTTTTGCCCTTCAGGTCCAGATCGGACATAAGACGCACTTTCATTTTTCCATCCTCATACTTATGGAAGGTTCTCTCTACGCCGGATTGGCGTTCATCCAATGCCATAAAAACGTGTCGGGCGCAACGAAACAGCTCTCCCCTTTTTCCGGAGACCGGAGCTGCCCTGTGCCCCATGTCGGTTCCCTACCCCCAGAACATATGGCGCATGTAGGATTCCGTAAAGGAAGGCTGGCCCGTAAGATCCAGAATCCGGCACTGCCTGCTCCAGTCAACAAGACGTTCCCGCAGCTCCGGTCGCTGCAACAGGAGTTTTGCTCCCTGCAGGGACGTATTGCCGGCAGCCAGAGTTCTTCCTCCGGTTCCCTGCGGGAGAAAGCCAAGATTTTCCAGTGTCTCTGTCGGCGCCTTTTCTCCAAGGGCACCGCCGAGAATGAATCGGGCAATGTCGCCGCTGCGTAACCCCGCAGCCTTGAGCAGGGTTTCCAGCGCCAGCGAAAAGGCAGCCTTGACCTTGAGCAGCTCCTCCACATCAATCCCGGACAGCGAAAGTCGTCCGCCCAGAGGCAGCATCCATACGCCCGAATCCTTCTGAAGGCTGGCTGCCAGCTTGCGGGCCAGAGGTGATGCAGGGCTTTCGGCAGGTTTGCCCTCGCGGGTCAGAAAACCGCAGCGCAGCAGCGTGTCCAGGAGGGACAGATACCCCGTTCCGCAGATGCGTTCCGGACTTCCTCCTCCCGGAACGGTACCGGAAAGACCAAGGGGACCAAGCTGAAAGGCCGTAATGCTTCCCGGACCTGCCATGCCGCCATGTGTCAGTCCCATGCCCTCCAGAGAGGGGCCAAGCGGTACGCTGGTCACAAGGGATTCCCGTTCGTTCAGCGCCAGAACAAACTCTCCGTTGGTCCCCATGTCGGCCAGAAGAAAAGGAAAGGCTTCCTGCCTGCCGTAAAGAAGCAAGGCCATTCCCGCACTCAGGTCGCCCCCCACAAAGGGCGCTGGCTGGGGCGGAATCCATGCCGGTGGCAAACCCGGAAGCAAAAACTCCCGCCCTCCGCTTTCCGGAAGCGTATAGGGCGTTGCCGTAAGCCCCGCCACATCACGGTCCAGCAAGATGGCTGTCATGGCCGTATTCCCTGCCACACACATGGCCTCGACCTGGCCGGGAGCTTCATCCACAATACGGCGGAGAAGGCGAAGCACCATCTCCCGCAGTCTCTTGCGACCTTCAGGTCTTCTGGCAGCGGCAACGCGGGAAAGAATGTCGCTGCCGGCTCCCATCTGCGGGTTGGGGACGCAACCCGCTGCTGCAACGTCCCGGCTCAGACCCGATTCCCTTTCACAGGGAGGCGTTCCAGACACTTTGCCCCTCTTCGTTGCAAAGACCTGCCACTGAATGGATGTGGTCCCCAGATCGACAGCCAGAAGCAGGCTCTCCTGCCCGGAAGACATCTTCCTGTTTGTTCTCCGAAGGCTTTCACGGGAAGCCGATGCCGACCATGGCGTATCTTCAGCCGTTTGTGGCAGCTCAACGCACATTCCGGCTGTCACCGCATGACGGCAGGCCAGACGCCAGCCCGCTGCCACGGCCTCAGAGCCCAGAAGACCGTATTCTTCGGCAAGGGCTTCGGGAGGTGCGGACCTGAACCGGACACGGCAGTTCCCGCAGCGTCCAAGGCCTGAACAGAGCGGAGGGGCGGCAATTTCGCCGGACAGCCAGATTGTCTGGGCCAGCGTGTTCTGTCCATCCTCTATCGGAATGGAAAAATGCTGCCCGCTTTCAGTGAAAACATCGATTGCAGAAGTGCTGTTCAAGGTATTCTCGGTATCGTAAATCTTAAAGTTTTACTTTATGTTTTCGCAGGGCCTGACAGCGCAGTTCCCGCAATCGGGCTCCGGATTCCATGCCTTTGTCTTTCCAGCGATCCGGAAGCGAAATATGAAGAATGACATCAAGATCATGCATGGCTTCCGCCATCAGAGGTCTGTTTCCGTCTGCCTCCACCAGTTTCCAGAAGGGGGTATCGAGACCGGTCCGATGCACCGCCATCAGAAGATCACAACGGGTTCCGTTCCGCAGTGTGGGATAGATGCCGGCCTTCATGTGCAGCTCGGCGGCAAGTTCTCCGGCCTTTCGAAAGTGTGTCGGCATGTCCAGCCGTTCCGCAAGCTCAACGGCAATTCCGGCTCCTGCATGTTCATGGCCATAGTGATGCGGAAGCATCTCCGACGGCGAGACAATCTTTCCGATATCATGGCACAGCGCCATCCATACCCCAATCGGATCACCGCTCATCCTGTCCATGATTTCAACAAGATGCTGATATACTGATTCGGAATGGAAGGGAGCCGGCCCGGCGGGAATCGTGAGAGCGCGCTCCAGTTCCGAAAACCACGGGATAAGGCAGTTCCCCTCTCGAAGCGTTTCCAGCCAGCGGGAAGGTTTCGGTGCGGCGAGCGCCTTCATGAGTTCCTTGCACACTCTTTCCGGGAGTACTGTTTTCAGAAGTCCCTGCCCGGCCACATCACGCATCTGGGCAATGGCTTCAGGGTGCAGCTGAAATTCGGGCCATTCGCAGCAGAGTCTGGCCAGTCGGAAAACCCTGACCGGATCCTGCCGAAAGCTCTCCGGTGATGCCGGGCGGAAAACATGCGCTTCCAGATCGGCCAGCGCATCCGGATGGGCGAAGAGCGTTCCCCCGGCATCGACCGCCAGTGCGTTGACCGTCAGATCCCTTCGCCTGAGGTCTGCCTCGATTCCCTGCGTAATGGGCATGTACTCCTGCCCCTTCAACAAAATGACGGAAACGCTCTTTCCTACCTTGCGGGCTTGGGGATTCCGCTGTAGAAAGGTTTCCTCATCTGCGGCAAAGGCAAAGTCATATTCATGCGGAGCCTTTCCCAGAAGGCTGTCGCGTACGGCGCCACCCACGACCAGAACCGGGACGCCGCACAGTTGTGTCTTTGAAGCGCTGTATCGGGCCAACGACTCGAGGGGCTTTTTTACCAGCATGATACGCCTACTTCATTTGGGAATTTCTGATACTCGGAACAGATCCCGGTCCGTTGTGGCTGCTCCCTTCTCTCTTGAGCAGCTTGCAGCCTCTCCCCTGTGTTCCCTGTCGTTTGCTGAAAGACTGAAGTATCGGCAGGCTTCCGACAGCCACTCTCCCATTGCCTATCTTGAATTTGAAACGACTTCTTCTGCAGAGACCGGACTTCCCCCACTCTATCTGGCAGGAAGCTCGACTTCAAGTCTGGATGTTGCCAGGGTCCTTGGACTGTCCGGCATGCTGCCCGTCTGGGGAAGTGTGCTGGTTCTCGAACAGTCCACGGGACGCGGCCAGCTTGGCCGGACGTGGACCTCTCCGGCCGGCAATATCTATGCGGCCCTGCGCCTTCCCTTCATTCCTCCCTTTTCCGGAACGGCGGCTGCGCCTGCAACTGGTGCGCTTCTGGCCGAAGCCCTGACAGAGCTTGGCTGCCCTGTGGGCATGAAATGGCCCAATGATCTTGTTCGTGGCCCGAAAGAGAGCTGTGCAAACTGGAACAAGGTTGGAGGAATCCTGCTGGAAGAACGTCCTCTGCCTCACACCGATGAAGAGTCGCAGGAAGGGGCCCTGCTTGTCGCAGGTATCGGGCTGAATGTCATTTCCTCTCCACCCATGAACCAAATGCGTGAAGGGCATGTGATGCCGGCCGGGTGTCTTCCTCCCACTTGTGAAGGAGAAAATGAGCCTCTTTCGCTTGTGGAGTTCTGGACACGGGTTGTGAGGCATACTGTTTTCTGCTACGGGAGGGAAATCAGGTCCAAACTTCCACAGTCATGGCGTCTTCTGGGAGAACGTCATCTCGCCTTTCTCGGACAGCCGGTTCAGCTTGTTGACGGGTTCGAGGATACGGAATGCCATGAAGGCATTCTGGAAGGACTTGATGCATCGGGAGCCTTGCGGCTTCGCGGCCCCCACGGCAGCGAGAGCTTTCTTTCGGGAACCCTGCGCCTGCCTTCTCACCCTGCTGCGGTCCATCCCGTGTCTGGATCCGGAATGGATTCATGCGGGACA
>CAMLXE010000035.1 GCA_946490455.1 uncultured Desulfovibrio sp.
TCTTTCCTTGCATGTCATTGTATGCGTCGCTCTGGTCGTTCTTGTTCTGCTTCAATCAGGCAAGGAAGGCATGGGCGTTATCTTTGGCGGAGGCAATGCTTCTGTTTTTGGCAGCTCCGGTGCCGGTGGGCTGCTCGCCAAGGTAACTGCCTTCATGGCCGTTCTTTTTGTCATTACCTGCCTTGGTTTCAATCTGCTTTCCAGCACCTCCAGAGAACAGGAATCCACAATTCTGGATGTTCGTCTGGAAGATGCTCCCAAGCCGGCCGCAGCTCCTGTATCTGAGCCTGCCGCAAAGCCTGAAGGCAGCACTTCTGTCAACCAGACGGTTCCTCAAACATCTGCGCCTGCACAGGAAGCGCCCGCACAGCCAGCCAATGCTCAAGAGGCCACTCCTGCCGAACAGCCAGCTTCTGAAAAATAACATCTCCATTGCATGATCTCCAAACAGGCCGGACATTGTTCCGGCCTGTTTTTTTTGCTTGCTGCGGGAATCATTGCTTCCGTTCCTTCAAAAGCCCACACAGAGAATCACCTGAAAGTCCATTTGCACCCTACGCCTGCAAAAAACTATCTTCTGAACAGCCTTTTCAGTTATACTGCCCAGAGAAGAGAGAGCCATAAGTCCAACGCGGGTTCAACAGGAAACCAAAAGCCCGCACAGGGTATTTCCCTGTGCGGGCATGGCATCAATTGGAGCTCCCGCTCGCCACAACGGACAGCAACCAGAGATTCTCTAATACGCCCCCTTGCATTTGAGGACAACAGGGATTGTTTTGGCAAGAATCAATATATCCATCCATATTGACCAGTTTGAGATATAATAACGGTCACAGTGCACTCTCTGCTCATACGACAGGTCATTCCGTCCCGAGACTTGCCACAGTCCTGTAATCCCCGGACGAACACGCTTATAGACGCCAAATGCTGTTCCATAGCGTACGATCTCTTTGCTCACAATGGGTCGGGGCCCGACCAGACTCATCTCACCACAAAGGACATTCCAGAGCTGGGGCAGTTCATCAAGACTCATCCTCCGCAAAAAAGAACCAACCCGCGTAATACGAGGATCATGCCGCAGCTTCTGATCAGCCTCCCACTCAGCTCGCAGTTCAGGATTTGAATCAAGATATCTCTGAAGTACCGACTCGGCATCCTTGACCATGGTCCGAAATTTCAGAATCCGAATGATCTTTCCATCCCGACCGATACGATTTTGTCGAAAAAAGACTGGTCCAGGGGATTCTATCACGATGCACAAGCCAATAAGGACAAAAACTGGCAACAGGACAATACCTCCAACAAAAGAAAGGATAATATCCATGCCACGTTTGAGTACCAGTCTTCTGGGATCAAGCAGATTTTGACGAATCTTCAGGCAGAGCAGATTCCCGATTTCCAAAGGTCGTATCCAGAAAGGGACCTCTCCATTGCCAAGCTCTTCGTGAACAAGGATGACCGAAGAAAAAAGCAACGTGGCCTGATCAACAAGAGCCTGCCGTTTTTTATGTGGTGCATCCTTTTCGATGATGACCAGAGCACAGGCATCCGGATGCTGACGATGAAAGATGCTCAGTTCCATCTCATCTTCCAGCACAAGCAGGCCTGTATCCACAGAAGGCAGCTCTTTTTCCCCTTCATAGAGGGCAAGGGGCGTCAAACCACACTGTGGATGTTTCCGTAGATAGGTATTCAACGAACTGGCGACGCTGGCCGGACCACACAGGACAGCAGGGATTCTCCACCAGAATTTCCGTGAGAAATACTCGCGTACATACACGCGAACAAGAGGGACCAATCCAAGACTGAGTATCCAGGAAAACACAAAATCAAATCGGGAGGGAGCAAGATTTCCATTTTCCAGCAGGGAAAAGACGGCAATACAGACATAAGCCAGTGAAGTAGAAATACCAAGCTCACGAAGCTCTTCCGGGAGCGCAGGAGGCGTCGGCCCGTACAATCCTCCCAGATAGTTCAGCAACGGCGCCAAAAAAAGCAGCAGAAGGAGATGGATATATTCACCGGCTTCCATCTCTGTTCCAGGTATGAGCTGCCGCAGAACTCCCGAAAAAACAACCGATCCGAACAGAACCAGACAGTCCGACAACAAAAGCAGAATGGTCCTGCGAGAATGCTCCACTGCTGTCTGCGCATAGGCGCTGATAGAAAACTGAGACATGGTACTCCTGCAGATCAAAAGATAGGAAGAAAGCCAATCTAGCGCAGGCACTGTCATCTGTAAACAGACCTATATGCAATCTTTTCTGACAGACAACGACCTGCCTTGTCAGAAGGTTCTGGAAACGCTACACAGGACTTATGAAAACAGATAAGGGGATGCAGGCATGAAATATTCACACCGTACGCTCCTGGGGCCGGCTCCCTGCTGGAGAGGTTTCCTCCGGTGGGGTCTGTGCATTCCAATTACGGCAGGATCCTGGTATCTCTATAAGAGTTATCCTATGGGAGGACTCGTAGCCATTGGGCTGACCCCATTCCTCTGCCTCTTCCTCTTCTTTTACGGACTTGCTCAGATTTCCAGAACTCTTCCCTACGTCAGGACTGTTATCCGTGCTCACCGCATGAGAATGTCACCTGTCTGGGGCAGTTCCAGCGGCGGTTTTCTGCTCTCGGACCCACATGCTGGTCTCTGGGCTTCGGATAAGGCGGGGGGAAAACTCCAATCCATTACCCGGCTCCAGCTTCATACGGATGGAGACGCTCACCAGCTCAAAATTTTCATGACAGACGAAGACACACCTGCCGCCATTATCGGGGTGGGAAGCCCAGCTCTGCTTGAAACGACTGCAAGGCGTCTGCAACAGGATATCGCGTATTCCTCAGGGCATGCAGAGATTCTGCTCCATTAGCATCTCAAAAAAACCATACGGAAAGGATGGATTTGTTCATTAACGAACAAAACCATCCTTCTTCATGCAACAGGTCAATGTCCTTACGCTTCGTTTTTACCTTGCCCTCCCGCAGATTTCATATTAAAGGAGTTCAGATTCTATGTTTCTTTCTTTAAGGAGCTGACATGAAACGATTGGTTGCTATGCTGATGGCCCTGGCACTCCCTGTGATTGTGCCACTTACCGCTCAGGCATCGGGTGGGCATCTGGAACTGAATGGGGCCGAGCTCTCCATTTTCTGGATCATTCCCTTTGTGTGCATGCTGCTGTCTATTGCCATCGGGCCTCTGGCAGCACCCCATTTCTGGGAACACCACTTTGGCAAGGTTGCAATTCTCTGGAGTCTTGCATTCCTCGTCCCCTTTGCTATCGGCTATGGCTTCGATATGGCCAAGTATCAGCTCGCCCACGCCATTCTGGGTGAATACGTTCCCTTTATCATCCTGCTGTTTGCCCTGTTCACCATTGCAGGTGGCGTACGCCTTACCGGACAGCTCGTGGGAACGCCGAAGGTCAACACCATTCTTCTGGCCATCGGAACCGTCCTTGCCAGCTGGATGGGAACCACCGGTGCCGCCATGCTCCTCATCCGTCCCATGCTGCGTGCCAACGCCCATCGCCGTTACCGCGTCCATTCCGTCGTCTTCTTCATCTTCCTGGTAGCCAACATCGGTGGCTCTCTGACACCTCTGGGAGACCCGCCACTGTTCCTCGGCTTCCTCAAGGGCGTTTCCTTCTTCTGGACAACCATCCATCTCTTCCTGAAGACCTGTCTGATTTCCCTTATTCTGCTTGGACTTTATTTCATTATTGATACCATTCTGTACAAGAAGGAAGGCTCTCCGGCCGCACCAGAAAGCCAGAACGCTTCCGAAAAGCTTGGACTTGACGGCAAGGTCAATCTGATTCTGCTGCTTGGTGTCATCGCCTCCGTACTTATCTCCGGTGTCTGGAAATCCGATACCTCCTTTAACGTATTCGGCGTTCAGATGGATCTGCCCAACGTGGCCCGTGACATTTTCCTGCTGGTTCTGGCCGGTCTCTCTCTCCTCCTGACCTCCAGTGAATGCCGCAAGCTCAATGACTTTACCTGGGGTCCCATTCTTGAAGTTGCCAAGCTCTTTGTCGGTATCTTCATCAGTATGATCCCGGCCATTGCCATCCTGCGTGCCGGTACCGATGGAGCACTTGCAGCCGTGATCAACCTTGTGTCCCACGACGGTCAGCCTGTAAACTACATGTACTTCTGGCTGACGGGGATTCTGTCCTCCTTCCTGGACAACGCTCCAACCTACCTTGTGTTCTTCAACACCGCTGGTGGTGATGCTGTACATCTCATGGGAGAATGGGCCGATACGCTGGCCGCCATCTCGGCCGGTGCCGTGTTCATGGGTGCCATTACCTATATTGGTAATGCTCCCAACTTCATGGTTCGCTCCATTTCCGAAGAACAGGGTGTCAAGATGCCCAGCTTCTTTGGCTACATGGTCTGGTCCATAGGTATCCTGTATCCCTGCTTCCTGCTCATTACCTGGCTGTTCTTCATGTAAACAGATTCTGGCGTCATAACGACAAAGGCCTCCGAAACAGTTCGGAGGCCTTTTGTTTCAGGCTTTGACGCTGCAACAGATGATGACTGCATTTTTCGGCAAGTATCTCATGCCAATGTGACAACAAGAATGCACAGTCCCAATCCGAGGGCAAACAGCCCCATACGCCGAAGAGCAGAAGGCCCCTGTTCAAACACAGCAGTCAGAGCCTGCTTCATACGTTCCGGGAACAAGATATAGGGTAGCGACTCCAGAATGAAAGCCAGTCCCAGAGCACTGAAAAAAAGTGTACCGTTGAATTCCATAACAACTCCTCATTCCAGACAGAATCCTCTCCATCAGCTACGGCCCCTCAAGACCTACTTGCAGAACACACGGGTAACCGCTATGAAGAAGGGATTCCCACAGGGACCGTCCAAAAACGCTTTAACCTCTGCATGCCTATGACTTCACTTACCGCATCGTTCGCCAAGGAACAACCCCATATCAATACAGCACTGGCTGAGGCGACCGAGGCGCTTCCTTCTTCTGTCGTTCATATCGCACGGTATGTTCTGGGACATGGAGGCAAAAGACTCCGTCCATTGCTTACCGTCTTTACGGCAAGACTCTTTGGATATGCGTCTGACGATATCTACTCTCTGGCTGCTGCTATGGAAATGTTCCATGTTGCCACGCTGCTCCATGATGATGTCATGGATAATGCGGAACTGCGCCGTGGTCAAACAGCTACGCACAAGCAGTATGGTGTTACAGAGGCCATTCTTACAGGTGATGCACTGCTGGCCAAGGGAAACCAGCTGATTGCCTCCTTTGGCGATCCCAGGCTGACCGAAGCGGCATCTGATGCCATTCTCCGCACAACAGCCGGAGAAATCATGGAAATTGCCAATCAGGGAAAATACCTGCCCAATCTGATGACCTATCAGGATATCATTGAGGGGAAGACCGCATGGATGATTCGTACCTCCTGCCGGGTTGGCGCACTCAGAGCAGGTGTCTCTGACGAACTGGTGAATCTGGCTGCCGAATATGGATACAATCTGGGAATGGCCTTTCAGGTTGTAGATGATATTCTGGACTTTGCTCCCAGCAGCCAGACAGGAAAACCCAAGGGTGGAGATCTTCGGGAAGGTAAACTGACCCCTCCCATCTTTTTCTATATTGAAAGCCTGCCCCAGGCAGAACGAGGTCAGTTCCTTGCCAAGTTCTCCGGCATGTCTTTCAGTGAAGAGGAACTTGCTGGTACTGTTGAAGCCATCCACAGGCAGAGCTGTGACAAGTCATGGAATCTGGCTGACACCTTTCTGCTCAAGGCACGAGAAGCACTGACAGGAATGACCAAAGCCCGGCAGGATTCTCCGCAGCGTGTCATTCTTGCCGAACTTATTGATCATGTCAGGAATCGAAACGCCTAGTCCGAATGGCATGGCGCGTACTTCATAGCATACAGAGAACCCTTTTGCAGGAGAAAAACATGCTCTACCGTATCGAAGCCGGCCTTTTTCCCCAGCTCGATGACACCGTGGGTCGTAAGACCGCGGCATCTATCCGTGAAGCGCTTGGTATTCACGTCGACGCCGTCCGTACCGTCAAGGTATTCACGCTGGAAGGGCTTGATGCCGAACAGGTCCGGATCCTCATAGAGAAAAGCGTCCTGCACGATCCTGTTCTTCAGGCTGCTTCCCTTTCTCCGCTTCCCTGTGATGCGGACTGGATTATTGAGGTTGGTTACCGCCCCGGCGTTACCGACAATGAAGGTCGTACTGCCAGAGATACAGCGGCACTGGTCCTTGGCATTGCGGACAGAACCACCCTGGCAGTCTATACATCCACTCAGTATCGCATTTCAGGAAAGCTTGAAAAGAATGATGTGATCCGCATTGCCCGGGATCTCCTGGCCAACGAGCTCATCCAGCGCTTTGACATCAAGAGCCGTGCCGAATGGGCTGCCGAACCCGGATTCCCGGTCAAGGCTGCCAGAGTAACAGGCTCTGCCAACGATGAAATCAACATCATTCCTCTCTCGTCCATGAGCGACGAAGAACTGATGCACATCAGTCATGCCAATACCCTTGCCCTGACTCTCATGGAAATGAGACAGATTCGGGACTGGTTCCAGCGTCCGGATGTCATTGCCAGCCGTAAGGCCATGAATCTCCCCGGTGACCCCACGGATGCAGAGCTGGAAGCTCTGGCGCAGACCTGGTCCGAACACTGCAAGCACAAGATTTTTGCAGCCAAAGTGAATTACACGGATGCCGAGAAGGGCTCACACGAGACCATCAACAGTCTCTATAAGACCTACATCCAGAATACGACCAAAAAAATCAGAGAATCTCTGGGAGAAAAGGACTTCTGCCGTTCCGTATTCAAGGATAACGCCGGCGTCATAACCTTTACCGATGACTACGATGCCTGCATCAAGGTAGAAACTCACAACAGCCCCTCGGCACTTGATCCCTATGGTGGAGCACTCACTGGAATTGTAGGCGTGAACCGTGACCCCATGGGAACCGGACTTGGGGCAGAACTTGTCTGCAATACCGATGTATTCTGCTTTGCATCCCCATTCCATGCCGAAACCCTGCCGCCCCGCCTGCTGCATCCACGGCGCGTTTTTGAAGGCGTGCGCACAGGTGTGGAAGACGGGGGCAACAAGTCGGGCATTCCCACTGTGAACGGTTCCATCGTCTTTGATGAACGCTATCTTGGCAAACCTCTTGTTTACTGCGGTACTGTGGGTATCATGCCGTGCGAAGTTCCTGCAGCCAAGAACTCTGAAGACAGGACGCCACGCAAGGGGTACGAAAAGAAGGCTCTGGTGGGCGATATCGTGGTCATGGCAGGGGGACGTATCGGCAAGGACGGCATCCACGGTGCCACCTTCTCCTCGGAAGAACTCCATGAGGGCTCTCCCGCTACAGCCGTACAGATTGGTGACCCCATTACACAGCGCAAGCTCTATGATTTCATCATGCGGGCCAGAGATCTCGGTCTCTATGATGCCATTACCGACAACGGTGCCGGCGGTCTCTCCTCTTCCATTGGCGAAATGGCCGAAGACACAAATGGCTGCCATATTGACCTCGCCAAAGCACCTCTCAAGTATGATGGTCTGCGCCCGTGGGAAATTCTGCTTTCAGAAGCGCAGGAACGGATGACCATTGCCGTACCGCCAGCCTGTCTGCCGGAATTTCTTGCTCTCGCCAAACGAATGGATGTTGAAGCCACGCCTCTCGGAGAATTTACGGATACGGGCTTCTTCCACGTCACCTATGGCGACAAGACCGTGGCCTGTCTGGATATGGAGTTCATGCATGACGGTCTGCCCCAGCTTGAGCTCAATGCGGTCTGGAACCGGCCGGAATTCGCCGACACCCGCCTCGATGACAATCGGGATCAGAATGCGCTGCTCAAAGCCATGCTGGGCCGCCTGAACATCTGCAGCAAGGAATATGTCATCCGGCAATACGATCATGAAGTCCGTGGTGGCAGTGTGGTCAAGCCACTTACCGGGGTAAAACGCGATGGTCCATCCGATGCAGGTGTGCTTCGCCCCATTCTGGAATCTGAGGCCGGCCTTGTGATCAGTCATGGCATTTGCCCGAAATACAGTGACTTCGATACATACTGGATGATGGCCAATGCCATTGATGAGGGCATTCGCAATGCCGTAGCCGTGGGTGGCAATCCGGACAAGATGGCTGGCGTGGACAACTTCTGCTGGTGCGATCCCGTCCAGTCAGAAAAGAATCCTGACGGCGAATACAAGATGGCCCAGCTGGTACGTGCCTGTCAGGCGCTCTCCGATTTCTGCGAGGCCTTTGGAGTCCCCTGTATTTCCGGTAAGGACTCCATGAAAAACGACTACACAGGTGGCGGAGTAAAGATTTCCATTCCTCCGACAGTTCTGTTCTCCGTACTTGGTGTCATGGACGACGTCAAACGGGCCGTGACTTCCGATTTCAAAAAGCCAGGAGATCGTATCTACATCCTTGGTGTTACAGCACGCGAACTGGCGGGCAGTGAAATAGCCGACGAACTGGGTGTGGTCTGCAACACCGTTCCCAAAGTAGATGCAGTGTCTGCCCTTGCCCGCTATCGTAAGCTGCACCAGCTTATCAATGCTCGTATGATCTCGGCCTGCCATGATCTTTCGGATGGAGGTCTGGCTGTTGCCCTTGCAGAAATGAGTATTGGTGGACGTCTGGGAGCGCATGTCGAACTGAACCGCGTTCCCGCCGACAAGGGGCTCTCCCTCACCGAACTGCTGTACAGCGAATCCGCCAGCCGCCTTCTGATTACTGTCAATCCGGAAAAGGCTGATGCTGTTGAAGCCATGTTTGGTGCAGATGCTGCCTTTATTGGTGAAGTCAACGAGTCTGGCAATCTTGAAGTCTCCTGCAATGGGACTTCCGTTATCAAGGCCATTCCGGTTGAAGATCTGGCCAGAGCCTTCAAGGCTACACTGGACTGGTAATCTTCTCCAGAAGGAATCAAGAAGCCGATGGACAATGTCCATCGGCTTCTTCTTTTGGCACAAGGCCATATTCCATAATCATCACGGATTCACCATTCAGTTCGCAATCTGAGCAATATCCACAGCCAAACTGCAGACTCTGCTCAAAAGGCACCGCAAGAACGCCAATGCATGCTGCCTAACCAATGTTTTTCTGTGTCCAGGACAGTCCCTGTATCTGATCGTTCCTTTACACGGCTGACACACCGGAAAGGATGAATCCCATTCAGAAATATTGCCAGATCTCAAAAAATGGATGGCCGGGGAATGTCATACAGGAAGACCACAAATGATCTGACAGCAAGAGTGGGCCGCAGATTCACGCCTGCATGATTCCATGCGCGGGTCATGAAAGAAGAGGAGGTTTCCCTCCTCTTCTTTCATACTTCCGTGATAACCGGAACCACAACCGGATCTCGCCCAAGAACCTTACGGAAGAAGCTGCGTAACGAAGAACGAATGCGATCCCCAAGTTTCTGAATATCAGGACGCGGCGAAGCCTCAAGATGATCCAGAACCAGACACTTGCTGTCTTCCAGCAGGTGGCTGAACTGTTGCTCAAAGACAAAGCCCTTGGAAATCATATCAGGACCGTGGATCACTTCTCCCGTTTCGGCATCAAGAACCAGAACAACAACGACAACCCCATCACCACCGAGAAGCTGCCGTTCACGCAGTACAAGGTTGCCCACGTCTCCGACCCCCTTACCGTCAACAAGAATGGACCCTGCTGGAATTTTTTCTTCCAGTCGAATGGAATCGGGAAGCAGCGTGATCGGTTCTCCATCCTCAAGAATCATGGTCCGCTCAGGCATGACACCCCAGGAACGAGCCAGATCGCGATGTTGAATCAGCTGGCGATATTCTCCATGAATGGGAATGAAAAATTTGGGATGAACAGCCTCCAGCATGGCCTTCAGCTCTTCCTGTCTGGCATGCCCAGACACGTGTACTGGACGTGTTCCATCATGGAACACATTCGCCCCCAGCCTGTACATCTGGTTGATGAGTCTGTTTACGGCTCTGGCATTTCCGGGGATAACACGCGACGACATAATGACCGTATCTCCGGCCATGATCGACAGCTGGCGATGTTCTCCTGTGGTGATACGGGAAAGAGCAGAAAGAGGCTCCCCCTGCGAGCCTGTAGCAATAATGACCATATGCTCGGGAGAAAGATCTGGAATGCTCTGGTCAGTAAAGAATTCTCCAGGAATATGAATAAAGCCAAGATCACGAGCCCGCTCAATATTGTTGATGAGGCTCCGTCCGCTGACAACGACTGACCGTCCAAATTCGGCAGCCATATCGAAGACCATCTGAATTCGTTCAATATGACTGGAAAAAAGTGTGATGACGATTCGCCCGCTGGCTTCGCCAAAAATGTCTCGGAATGTTTCCCGTACGACCTTTTCCGATTCGGTATGGCCTTCGCTTTCCGCGTTGGTCGAATCAGACATCAGCAGACGGACACCATCCTTGCCGGCAAAATCACGCAACGCCGCCAGATCAGTTCCGACACCATCTTCCGGAAACGGGTCAATCTTAAAATCACCGGAATGTACTATCTTGCCGACAGGAGTCTCCACTGCAAGCGCGTACCCTTGCGGAATGGAATGACTGACAGGGATAAAATGAAAGGTCAATTCTCCGAGCTGCAGTCTTGAGGAGGGGGTGACCGTTATCAGTTCGGCACGATCCAGCAGTCCTCTTTCCCGGAGCTTATGCTCGACAAAGGCCAGTGTCAGTGGAGAACCATAGATTTTAAGCCCCTTTATGAAGGAAACAAGCCAAGGAACGGCTCCGATATGATCTTCATGACCATGGGTGAGCACAACACCGAGGAGCTGATCCCTGCGGGCAAGGATAGGGTCCAGAGGAGGGATGACCACATCCACACCAAGCTGCTGGTCATCAGGAAACATGATACCACAATCAATGAGAACAGCCCCTCCCAGGGTATCCCACATCTGGCAGTTCATGCCTATTTCACCAGACCCTCCAAGAGGGGTAATGGTCAAAAATGGACTTGTCATTCGATTCTCTTGGCTATTGTTGATCATTGATGGCACCCGAACCCTCATTTCACAAGTTGCTGAAATGGTCCCGGCCCCTCCAGCCCCATTAACTCCTTACAGATACCAAAAAGGCAGGGGGTCCCTCCGGCCTTTGAG
>CAMLXE010000036.1 GCA_946490455.1 uncultured Desulfovibrio sp.
GGAATCTGATTTCCAAGGCAAATGCCTTACGTCCTCATCCCATCGAATGTGGTATCCGAATCAATCCAGAACATTCCGAAGGGGCTGTTGGGATCTACAATCCCTGCGCACCGGGCTCACGCCTTGGCGTTCGCCTGAAAGACTTTGAACCGGATGCTCTGGCAGGAATCAGAGGTCTCCATTTCCATACACTCTGCGAACAGGGAGCCGATGCGCTTGCCAGAACACTTGATGTTTTTGAAAAGAATTTTGGCAAGTACCTTGAAGGCATGAAGTGGATGAACTTTGGCGGCGGACATCACATCACCAGGGAAGGCTATGATCTGGATCTGCTCTGCCGTTGCATTGAGCGCGTTCGCGACCGATACGGAGTACAGGTTTACCTTGAACCGGGAGAAGCCGTAGCACTGAATGCAGGTGTCCTTGTCGCTACGGTGCTTGATGTTATCGAAGCGGACATGCCCATTGCCATTCTCGACACCTCTGCTTCCGCCCACATGCCGGATGTTCTGGAAATGCCCTACAGACCGTTTGTCGTTGGCTCCGGCCTCCCCAATGAAAAGGGATATACCTGTCGCCTTGCCGGCAAGTCGTGCCTCGCCGGCGATGTCATTGGAGAGTATTCTTTTGACGCACCGCTCAAGGCGGGAGACAGGCTTCTGTTTACCGACATGGCCATCTACAGCATGGTCAAGACCACCACTTTCAACGGACTCCGCCTGCCGTCCATCGCACGCTGGAATTCCGAGACAGATGCCGTGCGCATTGTTCGGGAATTTTCCTACGAAGACTTTAAGATGCGGTTATCCTGATGGGAAAAGACAAGATTACCTATGCCCAGCAGGTTTGTATCAAGAGTGCGGGCAAGGCCATGCAACGGGCGGGCATGATCCGGCCTGGTGCGCGTGTTGGGATTGCCGTATCTGGAGGTGTGGACAGCTGGGTCATGCTTGAAGTGTTGCGTCGTCGCCAGCGGATTGTTCCATTTCGTTATGACATCATGGCGCTGCATCTGAACCCCGGCTTTGATCCCCACAATCATCAGCCGCTTGTGGACTACCTCAAAAGGTATGGAGTGGCCGGGCATATTGAGGTCACAGACTTTGGACCACGAGGTCATTCTCCAGAAAACAGAAAAAATTCTGCCTGCTTCTATTGTGCCATGTTACGAAGGACACGGCTCTTTGAGCTGTGCCATCAGTACAGGCTGACCCATCTGGCCTTTGGGCATAATGCAGACGATCTGGTCACTACCTTTTTCATGAACATGGTTCAAAACGGACGAGTGGACGGGATGAAAATGGCGGACCCCTTCTTCCGTGGAGAACTGCTGGTCATCCGTCCCATGCTGCTGGTTGAAAAGGCTGACATCATCAGGGCAGCCAGACAGTGGAATCTTGAAGTCTGGGATAATCCCTGTCCTTCATCCGGAAACAGCAACAGAGCCGTGTTCCAGAATAAGGTCAAAAGTCTGTATGGCGAGGACAAGATGCTCAAGAAGAATCTGTTCAATGCCTTGCGCAAATGGCAGCTTTCACTTGCCGAACAGACTGCCGTAACGTCAGACGGAGAGGATCATGCTTGAAAAGCTTCATAAGGCCATTGAACGCCGAATCGGCTGGCAGGATGTCATCGCCTATTTTGCCATCATCTTGCAGCGCAACTGGTCATGCCTGCGCGGTACTCTGGCTCTGCGTTGCAAGGCCTTTCTTTTTGGTGTTCAGCTTGGAAGGGGAACAAGTGCCTGCGGACCTGTCATTCTTGGTCGCTGGCCGGGCAGCCGTATTGAACTGGGGCCAGAGTGCAGTCTCATTTCCTCGTCCCGACGCTGCACGGCGGCCACCCTTTTTGCTCCGGTTCGCTTCAGAACCTTTGCCCCTTCAGCCAGAATACGGCTTGATCGCGGGGTCCAGCTCAATGGAACGGCAATCACGGCCCGTTCAAAGACCATCTCCATCGGACACGACACCATGATTGCTCCCAACTGTGTGATTACCGATTCCGACTTTCATGCACTCTGGCCGGCAGAGACACGCCACATCGAACCGGCCTTCGAGCGTGATGCAGACGTAACCATCGGCTCCCATGTCTGGATCGGCATGAATTCAATCATTCTGAAGGGAGTTACGATTGGAGATGGAGCCATCATAGGAGCAGGCAGTGTGGTGGTCGGTGACATTCCTGCCGGATGTGTCGCTGCCGGTGTTCCGGCAAAGGTCATTCGCCAGCAGGATACCAATCTTTGATGAATATCTTCAATCCGTCTTCTGTCTGCAAAAAGACAGAACGCGGATTGAACCATATGGATTCTCTTGAAGGCAAGGCGTTTTCTGTCCTTCCGGAAAACAGTATGCAGAACAACGTTGCAGACTATATTGCGGCTCTTCTGGCCTCGGAACGTTTCGCCCGCCAGATCACTCACCACAGAACAGATCCGGCACGTCCGGCTGTCTATGGTGAGACACGCCGTCCGTGGTCAAAAGCTGTCAAAGGTATCCTTGAGGAAAAGAAGATTCCTGCCTTGTACAGCCATCAGGCGGCCGCTGCCGACATCCTGCGTGCAGGACGCGACCTTGTCATCGCCACTCCCACAGCCAGCGGCAAGACACTCTGCTACAGCCTGCCAATTCTCGAGCACTATCTTCAGGATCGTGACAGCCGGGTCCTGATGCTTTTCCCGCTCAAGGCTCTGGCTCAGGATCAGCTGCGTGCCTTCACCTCTCTCACAGCTCACTGGCCTGAGGCAGCCAGACCTTCCGCAGCCATTTACGACGGGGACACGACAGACCATTTCCGACGGAAAATCCGCAAGAATCCACCTCATGTTCTGATTACCAATCCGGAAATGCTGCATCTTTCCATTCTTCCGCACCATGAGCAATGGACAACCTTTCTGGCTTCGCTCACACTCGTAGTTGTAGATGAAGCCCATACCTATCGGGGGGTTCTCGGCTCGCATATCAGCCAGCTTTTCCGGCGTCTTTCCCGTATCTGTGCCCGCTACAATGCCCGGCCGAACTTTGTACTGTGTACGGCAACCGTGGGGAATCCCGAAGAACTGGCTGTCAACCTTACCGGAAAGGACTCCGGTACAGAAAAGTCTGCCTCCGGTTGCAAACATGCCCTGCCCCCTTCCCTTTCAACAGTATTGACGACAAATGACTCTGATTCCCCGCCTGCGACCACAGCTGACAGTTCTTCTTCCCTTCCCGCTTCCATACCTGTCATTCGTGAATCAGGAGCGCCAACGGGAAAACGTCACATTGTCTTCATGGACCCTGAAGACAGCCCGGCAACAGCAGCCATTGCCCTGCTGAAAGCAGCTCTGGCCAGACAGTTGCGGACCATCGTGTACTGCCGTTCACGGCGTATGACCGAACTTATTGCCATATGGGCTGCGGACAAGACAGGCGGTGCAGGAGGTCTGGCAGGAAAGATCAGTGCCTATCGGGCCGGCTTTCTTCCTGAAGAACGTCGGGACATCGAAGCACGCATGAATTCCGGAGAACTGCTTGCCGTCATCACAACCAGCGCTCTGGAGCTCGGTATCGACATAGGCAACCTCGATATCTGCATTCTGGTCGGCTATCCGGGGACAGTCATGTCCACACTTCAGCGAGGAGGACGTGTAGGACGTTCAGGTCAGGAATCTGCCGTCATCCTCATTGCCGGAGAAGACGCGCTGGACCAGTACTTCATTCATACTCCCGAGGCCTTTTTTGCCCGTACGGCAGAGCGGGCCATTGTCAATCCGGATAATGAGGTCATTCTCAAAAGACATCTCGAATGTGCCGCTGCCGAACTTCCGCTTGAAAAAGATGAACCATGGCTTGCCGGAGAGAGTGCAAGAGCTGCTCTGGCTGAACTGGAGCAGGAAGGGCTTCTGCTCAGGTCTGCGAATGGAGAAGAATGGCTCGCAGCCCGCAAGCGTCCGCAACGGTATGTTGATCTGCGAGGAAGCGGTTCTCAGTTCAGTATCGTGGATACCGAAAATACCCCTATCGGCAGCGTAGATGGCCATCAGGCTTTCAAGGAAACGCATCCCGGTGCAGTCTATCTGCACAGAGGCAAAACATACGTTGTGAAAAGTCTGGATGTGGGAACACGGCAGGTTCACTGTGAACTGCCTCTCCAGCGTGTGAACTGGCATACAAGAGTACGCAGTCACAAGGAAACGGCCATCATCAATGTCCGGGAACAGGGAACTGCCTTTGGTTCGCCTACCGGATTTGGCCGTCTGCGTGTCACGGAAACCATTACCGGCTATGAAAAGCGCAGTACCGTCGACAACAGGCTGATCAGTATTGTACCACTGGATCTTCCACCTCTGGTCTTTGAAACCGAAGGGCTCTGGTTTTGTGTACCGGACGGTCCCAGAAGAGCCACCGAAGACGGGCTCATGCATTTTATGGGCTCCATACACGCGCTTGAACACGCAAGCATAGGCCTCATGCCGCTTATGGTCATGGCCGACCGTAATGACTTCGGCGGAATTTCCACTCCCATGCACGCCCAAACAGGATTACCCACCGTTTTTATCTACGATGGTCTCCCCGGAGGCGCAGGTCTTTGTCGGGCAGCCTTTCCTGAACTTGAAACCCTGTTTCTTGCCGTCCGTGACCTTCTTGAACGCTGCCCATGCGAAACCGGCTGTCCATCGTGTGTGCATTCCCCAAAATGCGGCTCGGGCAATCGTCCTATCGACAAGGCAGGGGCTCTCTTTCTCCTGAACTGTCTTATTGCCGCCCCCAAGCCACAGTATTCCCTTGGCATTGATCCCCTGCCAGAGCATACGGGCATCCTTCCTCCACAGGGTATCCCTGCCAAAGAAACTTTCCAGAAGGACAGCAAGGAGCTCCCGGAAGAAGGCCGGAGCCTCTCTCTGGAATCAGGCAGTATCCCCAAACAGGCCGATGACGTTCCTCCCCTTCCCGCACGATACATGGTTCTGGATGTGGAAACGCGTCGCTCTGCTGCGGAGGTAGGAGGATGGAACCGCGCAGACCGCATGGGAGTCAGTGTGGCCGTACTCTATGATGCCGGAGAGGATGTCTTCCTGACCTATGAACAGGATGAACTTCCTGCACTGTTTGAGCGCCTAAAAAAGGCCGATGTGGTAGTTGGCTTCAACAGTTCACGCTTTGACTACGCTGTCCTTCAGCCTTTTGCCCCCTATTCCCTGCACGATCTGCCCACACTGGACATGCTCACAGAAGTCAAACGTCGCCTGTCCTATCGGGTCTCCCTGGACAATCTGGGCAAGGCTACGCTCAATGCACCCAAAACCGCCGATGGTCTTCAGGCCCTGCGCTGGTGGAAAGAGGGCAAGCTCGCCGAAATTGCTGCCTACTGTCGCAAGGATGTAGAAATAACACGCGATATGTATCTCTATGGCCACAAGAACGGCTATCTTCTCTTTACCAACAAGGCGGGTCAGACTGTCCGCGTTCCAGTCAGCTGGTAAGAACCTGCTTCAGAGAAGAATCCTGCCAGCTTATGGGAGTCCTCCGTATCCACCCAACGCATCAGGCTTTCAGTGCATGAATGGCTGACACCGCAGCTCTGGCTACAGCCTCGGCACCCATGACGCCAAGCAGATTTTCCCCGGCATGTGGTCCTTCTTTGGATGAAAGGGCAAAAACAATATCCCCATCAAAAAGCATATGTGCAGGGCGCAATACCCGAGCCAGACCTGTTCCGGACATTCTGGCCAGTCTGGAAGCACCTACCTTGCTCAATGGGGCATTGGTGGCAACCGCCACCAGCACGGTATTCAATCTGGATTCCACTTCCTGTGTGCCCAGCAGCGCATACAGAGCCTCTCCCTCAAGACGTCTCCCCGCATCATCATGGCCTCCGGCCAGCCATGCTCCCGTATCCGGATCGTACACATTCCCCAGAGCATTGAGTACAACCAGAGCAGATACGATAATGTCTTCCCTTTTTATTCCCCACGATCCCAGCCCGGATTTGGCCGGATGTTCAAATCCGGCGACTCTTCCACAGCGCGCTCCTGTTCCCGCCCCCACAGCACCCTGTTCGACGGGTCTGTCGGATGCGGCCATGGCCGCAGCATATCCCATGGCTTCATCAGGAAGTGTTCCCGGAGCCGTATTCAGATCCAGATCAAAAATGGCAGCTCCCGGCACAATGGGAACTCTGGCAAAGGGCGTTTCAAAACCGACATGCTGTTCCTGAAGAAAACGTACAACCCCTGTCGCAGCGGCCAGACCAAAGGCGCTCCCTCCGGAAAGACACAGACCATGAACACTTTCCACAAGTGCTTCCGGATACATAAGCTCAGTTTCCCGTGATGCCGGAGCAAAACCGGGGACATGGATTCCCGGTGTAAATCCCTCTGGACAAAGGATAGCGGTACAGCCTGTATGCGAACTGGCATCAGTAGCATGTCCAACAAGAATTCCCGGAACCGATGTTAATGTCATGCTCATGTTTTCTCCCGCTCAACAGCATTTTACTATTTTTACAATATATGAAATTTATTGTGTTTTATTACAACAGGACTGTGCCGCATTGCAATCATCTCCGGCTTGTGGTGCAATACGAAAAAAAATTTTTCAAGTGAGCTTGCCATGTCCCAGCCTCTTGTTGTCACTCCCGCCGAAGCAGGACAAAAACTGCTTCAGTTTCTGGTCCGTCGCTTTGATCTTCCACATGGAGTTCTGCATCGATGGATAAGAACAGGACAGGTCCGAATCAACGGAGGCAGGGTGAAGGCATTCGATCGCGTTGAAGAAGGAGATGAAATCCGAATTCCTCCCTTTGCCGAACAGAGCAGACAGCCAGCAATTCCTGCTGAAAAGGATTCCTCCACCATCAGTCAGGTTCAGGCAGCACAAAAAATTTCCGGACAGACATCTTCTCAGCACACAAGGTCCAAGTCCTTGCCTCGAATTGTGGCGGAAACAGAAGAACTTCTGGTATTCTGCAAACCTTCCGGACTTCCTGTACATCCAGGGTCCGGACATGCGGACAGCCTGACTGCCCGTATTGAAGGCAGCTATGCCGGAGCCGATTTCATGCCCGCACCGGTTCATCGGCTGGACAGAGACACATCAGGACTGCTTCTTGTCGCCAAAACATACAGAATGGTGCGAAAACTGTCTGATGCTCTGGCCAGTCATGATGGACATGTCGTTAAGGAATATCTCGCCTGGGTAGCCGGGAACTGCCCATGGACCAAACCGATACGGCTCTCGGACCGGCTTGCCAAACAGGCACAGAATGGTCGTGAACGGATGGCCATTCAGACCGGTACGACAGAAAAAATCCACTCCAGCAAGGAACAGCAGGCCAGTCTGACCGTTTGCTGTATCACGCGGATACATGGAGCCAGCCTTGTGCTTGTCCGGCTGCACACAGGACGGACACATCAAATTCGAGCTCAACTTTCCGGACGAGGCTTTCCCCTTCTTGGCGATGTCAAATATGGAGGCCCACATCTTTCGGACGGTCTCAAGCTTCATGCTGCACGTCTGGTTCTGGATGGAACAGTCTATGAAGTTCTGCCCGAATGGAAAGGAAAATTTCATGTTGCCGCAATGCCTCCTGTCAGTCTGCTGGATAATCCTCTTCCTGAATCGGCAGCTGAACGGCAGAACTTCAAAGAGAACACCATGAACTGCCATCCTCAGGACAGAGAGCATTCGCCACATCCCAAATGTCATTTGCCCGCTCACGATCAAAAGCCGGCCTCACGGCATCGTATCGCCTATCATGGCAAGGAAAAAACAAGGTAGTTATTCATGTACTTCCCAACTGCAGAAATAGAGGTTTTCCCTCTTGTTCCCACAGCAGCGGCTTTTGTGGTCTCCTTTTTTGCATCCATGGGTGGGTTCTCAGGCGCCTTTCTCCTCCTCCCCTTTCAGATGAGCGTGCTGGGCTACACAAATGTTTCTGTCAGTCCGACCAATCAGCTGTACAATGTCTTTTCCAATCCGGCAGGATTCCTCCGATATTACCATGAACACCGCATGCTCTGGCCTCTGGCATGGATTATCCTTGCAGGAACTGTCCCGGGGCTGTTTGCAGGTGCCCTCATCCGTATCTGCTGGCTTCCGGAAGTACGCCAGTTCAAACTCTTTGTGGCGCTGGTACTGCTTGGAATCGGAATGCAGCTTCTGCGAGACATGCTCAAAAAGCATCATTCTGTTCCTGCCCCAAAGGGAGATGTCATATCCCGCCCTGTAGTAGAAGTGACCGAACAGAATCTGCATACGGTCGCCTATTCCTATGATGGACTCATCTACCGTTTTTCCGTCCCCAGAGTCCTTGCCTTCTGCACTATTGTAGGCCTGATCGGAGGGATCTACGGTATCGGCGGAGGAGCCATCATCTCTCCCTTTCTTGTTTCCGTCTTTCATCTGCCCATCTATACCATTGCAGGGGCAACGCTGATTGCCACCAGCCTCTCATCCATTCTGGGAGTAGCCTTCTATCTGCTGATGGCACCATTCTTTCCTCAGATTTCGGTTACTCCGGACTGGGGAATTGCCATTCTTCTTGGTTTGGGAGGCCTTGCAGGCATGTACCTTGGAGCGCGTTGTCAAAAACACGTTCCGGCAATTCTGCTCAAGATAATGATGCTTCTGGTTCTTGTGGGCACATCGGCATTCTATCTGGTCCAGTACTTCATCCTCTGAGCATCATCTGCAACGTAATGGAGAAACATATGTTCCCAAAACGTACCATCTATCTTCAGACTGTCTCTCCAGAAGAAGCCGTAAGACGAGCCAAGAGTGTCCTTGAGCGGGAAAGGCTGATCAAGGAAGAAACAATAGCGTCTCAAAATGCCTGTGGACGTGTGCTGTCCAGAGGAGTCCATGCCCTGCATTCTTCCCCGACATTTCACTCGGCTGCCATGGATGGCTATGCTGTCAATGCACGAGATACCTTTGCAGCCCGCGAAGGTCATCCCCTTTCTCTTTTTCCTGAGCAAAACTGTTTTGCTGTCAACACGGGACAGCCCCTGCCAGAAGGATGTGATGCTGTCATCATGATTGAACAGACCGTACAAAAAGACGGTCATATTCTTATTGAATCTCCCGTCTTTCCTTGGCAGCACGTCCGTCGCATAGGGGAAGACATTGTTGCTACGGAACTCCTGTTTCCCCGTAACCACCTGCTTCGGCCATGGGATATCGGCGCCCTCCTTTCCGGAGGTATCTGGGATGTTCCCGTGTGGGAACGTCTTTCCGTCCGCATCATTCCTACAGGAGATGAAGTCCTTGATTTTCTTGACAGACCTCATCCAGACAAAGGGCAGGTCATTGAATCCAATTCACAAATGCTGGCAGCTCTTTTTCGGGAAAAGGGCTGTCTTGCAGAACGAATGGCTCCTGTACAGGACGATCCGGAAGCCTTGCATCAGGCTCTTCTCTCCAGCCTCCACTCAGACAGTCATCTGACTGTCTTTTGTGCGGGATCATCGGCCGGTTCCAAAGACTTCACACGTTCCGTTCTGGAAAAAGAAGGCGAAATTCTTGCACATGGCATTGCCGTCATGCCCGGTAAGCCCTCGCTTCTTGCACTGTGTCAGGGCAAACTGGTTGTGGGGGTTCCCGGCTATCCTGTCAGTGCGCTGGTCTGCTTCAAGGAACTGCTGGACCCCATCATAACCTGGCTTATGCACAAGGAACCCGATGCAAAAAACTGTGTTCCTGTCGAACTGACGCGCTCCATCCCCTCCCGTATCGGCATGGAAGAGCACATACAGACTGCCATCGGACGTGTGGGAAACAAACTGGTTGGCACCCCCCTTGGCCGTGGAGCCGGAAACATAACTACGGTAACCCGCGCACAGGGAATCATCAGAATTTCCCCTTCCTGCGAAGGATTCAATGAGCAGGAAACAGTCATGGCGGAACTGTCTGTTCCGGAAACATTACTGGACAAGGTTCTTGTCTGTATCGGCAGTCATGACAACACGCTGGACCTTCTTGCCGATGAGCTCATGGGCCTTCCAGAACCCGTACAGCTTGTTTCCGGACATGTGGGAAGTACAGGAGGGATTACAGCTCTGGCCAATGGAGCCTGTCATCTTTCTGGAATGCATCTGTTTGATCCCGTTACAGACGATTTCAACTTTCCCTTTCTGAAAAAATTCCTTCCAGAGCTGGATGTAACGGTAATCAACCTTGCCATACGCCACCAGGGTCTGATTATTGCTCCCGGTAATCCCCTGCATATTCAGGGTCTGCAAGATCTGACACGAGTCCGTTTCATCAACAGACAAAAAGGGGCGGGAACCAGAGTATTACTGGACTGGAAACTGACGCAGGCCGGCATCAAGACCAGCTCCATTCAGGGATATGAGAAAGAGGAAAACACCCATATGGCGGTTGCTGCCAATATCATGACCGGAGCGGCCGATTGCGGTATGGGCATTTATGCTGCCGCCAGGGCGCTGCATCTTGATTTCATCCCCCTTGCTCTGGAGCGCTATGATCTGGTCATCCCCACATGTTTTCTCCAGGATCCACGCATTCAGGCTGTACTTGACCTGCTTGCTTCCCCAGCCTTCCAAAGGAGGATTGAATCACAGGGAGGGTATGACACACCGCTTACAGGACAGATCATGCAGCCAGGGATCAAGGGAATCAGCTGAAATCCATTCTGTTCACTCCAAAATGAAAGGCCGGCAGCTGCCATTTTGTTCCGATATGATGTTTCTGGACTCCGGCAGTACACCAGTCTGTCATTTTTCATGGCCTGCTTTCAAAATATTTTTTTCTTAAGTAGATAGTTTCACATAAAAAATATATTTTCAATATGTTATGATATAAAAATTTTTCTATACCTGTCCATTTTTCCGCATTTTTCATGCATAAAAAAATATCTATCTGAAAAGACAGGTATTCTTTTTTGTCGCTTTCTTGACATTGTGATTATAATCTCTATTGTAAGAATAAGAATATTCCAGGTTGCTGGCTCTGACCAAAGAAGGGGGAAACGGTATGGAACTGAAAAAAATTCTATGTGCC
>CAMLXE010000037.1 GCA_946490455.1 uncultured Desulfovibrio sp.
GGGACATCCAGGCGGCTGGCTCCGGGATGCGCTTCCAGCCATGCCTGTGCATGGCGTTCGTAATCTGGTCCTTCGGTAATGGTCATTTCGTCAAGAAGGGCCTTACGCATCCCATAGACCAGACCGGAAATCAGAAAGGTGTGTCGTACTCCGGGGGTGAGGTCGTCATAATCACGGAACAGGAAGGGCGTGAAGAACCAGAGGGGAGAGGCACCTTCGTTGCGGCAGGCTGCAACCATCCCTTCAGATTTGTTTTTCCATGGGCGATACTGTTCAACGGTCATGTCGTTGGGCAGCCCTTCCAGCAGAGGGAAGGCTGTGACAGGGCGCAGTTCCTTGCCCGGTTTGCCGTGCATGGTGACACCGATGCGGAACGGGGTATCGTCGGGCCAGGCCATGACGATGGTTTCTCCCTGTTCATCACGACGCTGCCAGCATTCGCGGGTACCGCCCTTTTTCAGAGTATGGACGATAGTATTGGGAAGTTGTTTCTGCGGGTCGTCCAGAATGACCTGCCATGTTCTGCCGAGTCCTTCAAAATGCTCACTCATTGGGGCTTATCCTGATTGGTATGGGTGCGCCGGTGTCAAAAGAGACACCGTGTTTGTTACCATTTTTGTTTCAATTCTTTTGATAGTACCCACTTCAACTCCGAACGGCAAGATGTGGAATGGCATATCCGGTGTGGAAGTGATGTGGAAGAAAGGGAGGGAACAGCGCTGAATGGAGGAAAAAGCAGAGAAGGGGGAGAAAAACGAATCCACTGGACGTCACACAGGCAGACAAAAATGATTCCAGATTGATCAGACATCTTCGCGTGAGTTTTTCCCCTGTCGGTCATGAATTGGTCGGGCGAAGATCAGAAGGCCCCAAAAAACGGGTCAGATCATAGTGGGAGCAAGCATCGGAAAGAAAAGTATTGTAGCGGCAGAAGGAGAGAGTCACGAAATGTATTTCCGTTTTGGACATTGCCCTGCAGATACAGGAAGGACTTGTGCAGAGCATGTGCGGGTGATAAAAAGAACAAGTTGCAGAAACTGCCGGATGTGGCATACGGGAAAGCGACCGGAGCCAGCGTAACATGCTATCCGGCAAGAGAAATTTTTGTCAGCAACAGGGAGCGGTTCATGCGTGAGATTCACGTTTCGGCAATAGTGGATGCGGTAGCCGGACTGGCTGTTTCGGCCTGCTGTCACTTGCCCAGGGTGCTTTATGAGTCTATCCGTGCGGCAGAGGCGCGGGAAACATCAGCAGCCGGGCGGGATGTCCTTCAGCAGCTGCTTGTTAATGCCGACATTGCCCGGGAAGAAAATATGCCTATCTGTCAGGATACCGGCCTTGCTGTGGTTTTTGCGGAAGTAGGGCAGGATGTGCATATCGTTGGAGGTTCGTTTGAGGACGCCGTAAACAGAGGCGTTGCCAAGGGATACACGGAGGGATATCTGCGCAAGTCCTCCGTTGCCGAACCTCTGTTTGAGCGTCGGAATACGGGGGACAATACTCCTGCTGTTCTGCATACACGGCTGGTACCTGGAGAGCATTTGCGTCTGCGTCTGGCACCCAAGGGAGCTGGAAGTGAAAACAAGAGTGCACTTAAAATGCTTGTTCCCGCTGATGGCATTGAAGGTGTGAAGCGTTTTGTCGTGGATACGGTGCGTACAGCAGGGTCCAGCCCCTGTCCACCCATGGTCATAGGCGTGGGAATCGGTGGAAATATGGAGCTTGCGGCGCTGTGTGCCAAACGGGCTGCTGCCCGTGATGTGAATACATGCAATCCTGATCCACGTTATGCGGCACTTGAAGAAGAACTGCTCCAGCTGGTGAACGGGCTGGGGACAGGACCTCAGGGGCTTGGCGGCAACACAACCGCCTTCAAGGTAAACGTAGAATTTTGCGCTACACACATTGCCAGTTTGCCTGTGGCCGTCAACATCAACTGTCATGCGGCACGACATGCCGAGATTGTTCTGTAAGGAGGCCCCCTGTGGATGTTGTGCGACTGACGACACCTCTGACAGAGGAGAAGGCTCGCTCTTTGCGTATCGGAGATCGGGTATTGCTGACCGGAACCATTTATGCTGCCAGAGATGCTGCACACAAGCGCATGGTGGAAGCTCTGGAGCGCGGTGAAGCTCTGCCCGTGGATCTGCGGCATCAGATCATTTATTATGTAGGGCCATCTCCGGCCAAACCAGGGCAGGTCATCGGAGCTGCCGGACCAACCACGGCTGGCAGAATGGACCGTTATGCCCCCCGACTCATGGAATTGGGGCTGACCGGAATGATTGGCAAGGGAAACCGGGCTCAATGTGTCAAGGATGCCATGATCCGTTATGGTACAGTCTATCTGGCGGCCACCGGAGGAGCAGGAGCTCTGCTTGCTCGATGCATCAGAAGCTATGCCGTACTGGCCTATGCCGATCTGGGACCAGAAGCGCTGGCGGCCATGGACGTGGTGGACTTCCCTGCAGTCGTGGTAGGCGACTGTGAGGGTGGCGAACTGTATGTTGAAGGTCCCAAACCGTATGTTGCAGAGATGCCAGAACTCGTTTGAGACGAAAACATACAGGATGGTCGTATGCCGAGATGGCGAGACCATCGGCCGCGTAGGGGATTGGAGCATAAGGAAGGAGCCGTATTGACCGGAGGACTGAACGGCCAGATTTTCTGGCTGAAGGTGAATTGCAGGGGATACGGAGTCATGACGTTTGTGGCTTGCGTCCATGAAAGAGAGCGGTTACACTTCTTCCTTCGTAAGAATAAAGACTGCAGTTATTGCAGAGCTGGAGATTTACTCATGAAAAAATTGCTGCTGCTTGTAGCTCTGGCGCTGTTTGCCGTTCCTGTCCATGCTGCCGATCGTTTTGGCGAACTGGATAAAAATGGCGATGGGCAAATTGTCTGGGAAGAGTTTCAGGCTGGTATTCCCGGAATGAAACAGGCGGCGTTTGAGCAGATTGATACGGACAAGAGTGGAGGTATTTCCCGTGCCGAATGGGAAGCCTTCCGTTCCGGTCATGGAATGAGTGGTATGGGAGCCGGTATGAAGATGCCTCCCGATAGCGGTAATGCTGCCATGCCCATGATTCGCCCGCCGTCCCAATCCGGGCAACCCGGTGCCATGCCGCCCAGCACGAACTAGTTTTCGGCAACATCGTTAACGGTTCGAGGGGGCTTCCGGAAGGGAGTTCCCTCAATTTTTTCCTGGAATTCATAGAAATTGAACAGTCAGTATGCCATGTTGGCGGGAATTTTTCCGGAAACAGGGTGAAGAACGGATAACGGTTCCAGTACAGGAAATTTTTCCGCAGCATGTTTCAACCATGAGGATTGCTTGATGAACAAGGAAGCCACTCCCTCTGCTCCGTCTTCTGCTGAGAACACGGTTGGTCTGGATTTTCTGCACGTCCGTATCAATCAGGACAATGCATCTGGCCGGTTTGGCGGTCAGGTCCATACCCGTTTCCCTCCGGAACCCAATGGCTATCTGCACATCGGGCATGCCAAGTCCATTTGTATCAATTTCGGTCTTGCCCGCGAGTACGGAGGAAAGTGCAATCTGCGTTTCGACGACACCAATCCAGTGAAGGAAGACACGGAATATGTGGATTCCATTCGTGAGGATGTGAAGTGGCTTGGTGGCGACTGGGAAGATCGGGAATTTTATGCATCAAATTATTTTGAGCAGCTCTATCAGTTTGCCGAACAACTGATTCTGGCCGGTAAGGCCTATGTGGACAGCCAGAGCGCCGAGGAAATTCGCCTGAGCCGCGGTACGCTGACCCGTCCCGGTAAGGAAAGTCCGTATCGTAACCGCAGCATAGAAGAAAATCTGGACTTGTTCCGCAGGATGCGGGCCGGAGAATTCGCAGATGGTGAACATGTTCTCCGCGCCAAGATTGACATGGCCTCTCCCAATGTGGTCATGCGGGATCCGACTCTCTACCGGATTCGTCATGCCCATCACCACCGCACTGGAGACGCCTGGTGCGTGTATCCCATGTACGATTTCACGCACTGCCTCTCTGATTCGCTGGAAGGCATCACACATTCCATCTGCACGCTGGAATTTGTGAATAACCGGGAGCTGTATGACTGGGTGCTTGATGCTCTGGGCGTCTATCATCCGCAGCAGATTGAATTCGCCCGTCTTGGTCTGACCTATACTGTCCTGTCCAAGCGCAAGCTGATTCACCTTGTCAAGGGCGGTTTTGTGAAGGGCTGGGATGATCCGCGCATGCCCACTATCTGTGGCATGAGAAGAAGAGGCTATCCTGCTGAAGCCATTCGTGATTTCTGTGCCCGTATCGGTGTGGCCAGAGCGGAAAATCTTGTTGAGTACAGCCTGCTTGAATTTTGTGTGCGCGAATATCTGAACGCGGTAGCTCCTCGAACCATGGCCGTTCTGGATCCTCTGAAGATCACCATTGAAAACTATCCTGAAGGGCAGGTTGAATGGTTCGATATGCCCTACAGCCCGGATGGAACCGTTCCCGGCAGCCGTAAGGTCCCGTTCAGTCGGGAACTCTATATAGAACGCGACGACTTCCGTGAAGATCCGCCCAAGAAGTTCCATCGTCTGTTCCCGGGGTCTGAAGTGCGCCTTCGGTATGCCTATTATATTACCTGCAAGGAGGTCATCAAGGACGCCGAAGGGAACATTACGGAACTGCGCTGCGTTTATGATCCAGCCTCGCGTGGAGGTTCAAGCCCCGATGGACGTAAGGTCAAGGGAACGCTGCACTGGGTTTCGGCAAGCCATGCCGTGCCGGCGGAAGTGCGACTCTATGATCATCTGTTTACGACGCCGACCCCGGGCTCTACTCCAGAGGGAACGGGATTTACCGATTTTCTGAATCCGGATTCTCTTAAGGTGATTACGGCCATGGTCGAACCGGCTCTGGCCGAATTCCCTGCCGGTTCAAGGGTCCAGTTTGAGCGGTTGGGCTATTTCTGCGTTGATCCTGATGGCAGTTCCGAAGCTCCGGTTTTCAACCGTACAGTCACGCTTAAGGATTCATGGGCCAAAATGGAACAGAAAAACTGAGTCCAGAACCCTGCATGCGGTCGGCACAAATTGTCCCTGTGTGCAGGGTTTTCTTTTGAGAAAAAACGGGCAGTGAACCTCTTCAGATATGGGGAGGTTCACTGCCTGTTCACACTACCAACCTCCCGCCTCATGAATTCTCCCCTTCTCATTTGAAGCATGTCCCCGCCACGGTGAATGGCATGGCTGACAGCTTTTTTTGTTGTCCAGTCTCCTGTACTTTGTGTAACCCAGCATGGCCGATGACCTTTCTGAATCAGAAAAGGAAAGGGTGTCTGCTTCAGACTGAAAGTCCTTATGGATACCTGACAAGTACGAAATATATCAACAACATAATGAAATTATTTGTGAATTCTGTTGGCATCGTTCTGGATGGCCATCCCCTTGCAGTGTTTTTGCTGTCGATTTTGGGAACATCCCGGGTGCTTGCGGTGTGATGCACTCCGTGCTAGACCGTGCCTTGCAGACGTCTGGGCTTCCGGCAGAAAGGAAGCCTTTTGTCGAGGTGCTGGTGATGCTGCTGTCTTTGTTTCGTATCATTTTTTGCCTGATTGTTGCCTGTGTGTGGCTATGTGCTCCCACTTTCTCCAGTGCTGCGGATTTGTCCGATGCCGGCAGAGTTTTTGATGGGCGAGCCATTCTGAAGCTGGGAAAAGGCAACAACATGTGTGCCGTGACCTTTGACGATGGCCCCGGTCCTCATACGGCAAGACTCCTGGATATATTACGAGAACGTGGTGTGCATGCCACCTTTTTTGTGGTTGGCAGCCAGCTCGCACGGCGGCCACAACTGATACAGCGCATGTTTGCCGAAGGGCATGAGGTGGGAAATCATACTCTGTCCCATGGAAACCTTCGCCATATGCCAGCAGAGAAACAGAAGGAAGAAATCGTTTCTGTTCAGACTCTGCTGCGCAGGCTCGGTGGAAATCCTCGACTGATTCGACCTCCATATGGGCGTTTTGATGAGACGAGTATTGCCATTGCTGCAGAGGAAAATGCAGATATTGTCCTTTGGTCTGTAGACAGTATGGACTGGATGCATGGTGCAAGTATCCGGAATATGCAGACTCAGATCAGTGGACAAAAACTGAGAGGCATTTTCCTGTTTCATGATACGCATGTACAGACTGTGGATGCCATACCAGAAATTCTGGACTGGCTCGCTGCCGATGGCTGCCAGTTTGTGACAGTTTCGGAATTTATTCAGGAGGCGGAGCAGCCTGCTGATGAACAGATGGTAAGCGGACCTTTTTCGCCGGTCCCCTCGGAGGGCAGGAAGAGAATCTCTGGGGAGGAAGGGGCCGGGAGGAGTGTTCGGCAGGACGAATCGACCATGCAGCAGGGACAGGGGGCTGTACCCGTGGATGGGCTCCCTGTCGGGAGAGAACCGGCTGGAAACACTTCGGTGGCCGGTAACACTGTGAAAAGAAATACCATCACAGAAGAAAGCTCCAAAAACTACAGTGAACCGGTTGAACAGCCTGTGGAAAGAGAGTGGGTTCCAAGCCCTGGAGATACGCTGCGCGAGTATCGGCATCCACTGGACAAAACAACAGGAACGTCTCGTCATTTCGGGCAGAATTGAATGGAATTCTGTTGCAGTGTCCTTTGGGACTTCAGGCTACGTCCGTTTCAGGCCGATTGTCTTTTTTGGGGGCTTCATTGAACGTCTGACAGGCTCTCTCTCATCCTGAAAAGCCTCAGAATGCGACACGGTCGTTAGAGGAACTTTTTTTTGAGGAAGACAGGTCACAGGGAGACCCCGTAACTCTTGCGTATGGTCAGTCAGGCAGAGCCGAGTCCCGTAGAGGACGCGAACCTGGTGGATTGAAGAGCGTGTGGGGGACGGTCCTCTCTGATGGAATGAGCGAAAGACGCTTTGCTGTCAGGCCGCAGGACTGAAAACGAGATATGCCTGAATCAACAGACTGTTGCTTTCGCTTTGACTGAAGCAAAAAGGCGGGAAAAGAATCTCCCGCCTTAAGGACAGCTTCATTGAACCTGATCTGTCAGCTGTTTTTCCCACAGCATTTTTTGTATTTTTTGCCACTGCCACAGGGACAGGGTTCGTTACGGCCTATTTTGGGCGTTTCACGGCGATAGGGTTCCTGTCCATATACATTGCCGTCCACATAGTACCAGCGATTGTCTTCACGGCGGAAGAAGGCGTCTTCGCGCATGGACTGAGGCATTCCCCGTACGGCATAGTGGGCTTCAAAGGAGACTTCTCCGGTATCGTCGTCAGCTGTTCCCTTACGGGTGGAGAGAATGTCGAGGCCGGTCCATTCCACAGCTTCGGACCATTGCTGCATTTCGGCGTGATCGGTTTCACTGCGCAGATCGGGATGAACTGTTTCGTTCAGATAGTCGAATTTGCGCAGAGCATGGGCCGTATAGCGGGAGCGCATGAGGGCTTCGGCTGTCGGAGCGCTATCACGGCCTTCAATATAGGGTTCGCAGCATTCTTCATAAGCGCGGCCGGAGCCGCAGGGGCACAGAGTCATGTTTCCTCCGGAATACGGCAGGCTGAGCCTGTTCGTGGTGTGATTTTCGGGGTTGTGGTTACGGTGTCACGTGGCGGGAGTCAAGCCTTTCGCGTGAAAACCGGATTTTTCTTCGGCCGTAAAACCAGAACAGCCCGCCGAGGGGCAGGCCGTTATGGGAGGAAGGAAAATGAAAACAAAAGAAGAAAGGAATTGCTAAAGTTATAGCAAGAAACCTGCCAGTATTTGCTCTGGTCAACAGACTTCTTTTTGGATAATGTTTTTACAGGATTACATGAGATAGAAAAAAGAAGCCCCTGTTTGCTTGGTCTCAGATTTTGTACCAGTCCGGAGATGTTCCCGGTATACGGTAGGGGCAGGCCAAAATTTTTTACCAGGAGTTTTTGTCATGCAGGCCATAGGTATTGTGGGATTCAGCAATTCTGGGAAGACCACACTGGCTTCCCGGCTTTCCGAATGTCTCGAAGCAAAGGGACTGCGGGTTGCCATTGCCAAATATACGCATCATGAGCTGGACAAGCCGGATACGGATACGGCGCTGCTCATGAAACCCGGGCGGACCATCATTGGGCTGAGCAATCTGAGGACCGGGGGCGGGGAAGCCATGATTCATTGGGGAAATCCCTGTGATCTCACGCACCTTGTTCCTTACCTTGACGCTGATATCCTGCTTGTGGAAGGGGGAAAGACCCTTGGCTGGCTGCCACGTATCCTCTGTCTGCGTTCAACACCGGAACTGCTGGCCGCGCTTCCAAATGGTCTCGACGCCCTTCACCCTGAGCTTGCGCTGGCAAGTTACGGGGAAAATCGTCTGCCAGGTCTGCATGCCTATAGTGTGGAAGAGCTGGATGCTCTGGTTGATCTTATCCTTGAACGGGCTTTCATGTTGCCGGGACTGGACTGTGGTGCCTGTGGTGAAAAAAATTGTTCGGCCCTTGCTGCCCGCATTGTTGCCGGAGAAGCTTCCCCGGAAGCCTGCAAGGCTGTGGGGAGCCGGTTGGAAGTGGAAGTCAACGGACATCCCGTGGGGCTGAATCCCTTTGCTTCCAGAGTGATTGCAGGAGGTCTGGAAGGAATGCTTTCTGCACTGAAAGGGGTTACGTCCGGTGGAGATGTGGTTATCAGACTGCATCGTCACTCTGTCTGAGCAAAATGGACTTGATGTCCACCTGATACCGTTGGTGAATACCGCTTCTGTTGCGCCGAGGCGTGCGCGTCATTCAGCGTCAGAGGTGGTGTTTGGGGGAGGCAGCGTTTTCTAGTCTTGTGAGTTGAACAAAACTCGGGAAGACCGGATGCAGCGAACCTGTTCTTCTCGTTTGCATCGTTTTGTGGGCACTGGAAGCATCTCTGTCTATTGTCCTGAATAGGCTCATATTTGAAAAGAAGAAGCCGCACATCGGGGAGGATCCTGGCAAAGTTCTGATTTTTTATCAGAAAACTTGACTTCCTTTGTATGTCGTCCAGCCCCATATGTGGGGGAGTCTGGTTAGGCCGGGGCCTTTGTTCTTTGAAGCTGATTCCACGGAGAAAAGGAATACGGCCGCTTGTGTACAGCTTCAATGAACAGAGCTCAGTCCTCGATGGCTGGGGCTACCTTACTTTTTGAGGTCCATTGGCTTGACAGTCAGCCGTCCTTTCTGAGCCTGATGTTTGGCCTGTACTCAGAGGCAACCCTTGTGTCCAACAAGAAGGATGGAGCTGATTGGGCATCCTTTCATATCCTGGAGAGGCGTGGCATAGCAGAAATTGGGTTGCTTCAGGAGGCAGAGAATATCCAGACTTGACTTTTGGGGTAAAGATGCGTAACGCTCTGGGGCTTACAATTTTGAAGATGGAGAAGGTCCATGTTTGAAAGTCTGTCTGACAGGTTGTCCAGCGCATTCCGCTCGTTAAGCGGACGGGCGCAGCTCACCGAGGAGAATATCCGCGATGGCCTGCGTGAGGTGCGTCTTGCCCTGTTGGAGGCCGACGTCAATTTCCGTGTGGTCAAGGATTTCGTAGAGCGGGTACGCGAGCGTGTTCTTGGACAGGACGTGGAAAAGAGCCTCACTCCATCCCAGCAGCTTATCAAGGTTGTCCATGAGGAGCTGATAGATCTTCTTGGCGGAGAGACCACGGAACTGAATCTGCGTGGAGGCCAGCCTGGCGTCATCATGATGGTCGGCCTTCAGGGGTCAGGTAAGACCACATCGGCAGGTAAGCTCGCCAATCTTCTGCGCAAGCAGAAGATGCGGCCCTATCTCGTTCCTGTAGATGTCTATCGTCCTGCTGCTATCGATCAGCTTCGGACCCTGGCCAGGCAGCTGGACATTCCCTGCTTTGCCTCATCGGTTGAGATGAAGCCCGTGGATATCGTACGGGCAGCCATAGAGGAAGCCAGATCGCTCCAGTGTACGGTTGTTATCCTTGATACGGCTGGCCGTCTGCATGTGGATGCGCCCCTCATGCAGGAACTGGTGGATATCAAGTCTGCCGTACAGCCGCAGGAAATTTTGTTTGTGGCTGATGCCATGACCGGTCAGGATGCCGTGACCGTGGCTGAAGCCTTTAATGCTGATCTTGCCCTGACTGGTGTGGTCCTGACAAAAATGGACGGTGATGCCCGCGGTGGTGCGGCTCTGTCCATTAAGTCCGTGACCGGAGCAGCTGTCAAATATGTGGGAACCGGCGAAAAGCTGTCCGACCTGGAGGTATTCCATCCAGAGCGCGTGGCCGGGCGTATTCTCGGTATGGGTGACATGCTCACCCTGATTGAGAAGGCGCAAAGTTCCTTTGAGGCCGAAGAAGCAGAGGCAATGGCCAAAAAGCTTCAGAAGGCCACTTTTGATTTTGAAGATTTTCGGACCCAGATGCGCCGTATGAAGCAGATTGGGTCGCTTGAGAGTATCCTCAAACTGATTCCCGGTTTGGGTGGACTCACATCCAAACTGGGTGACATGAAGGTGCCGGAACAGGAAAT
>CAMLXE010000038.1 GCA_946490455.1 uncultured Desulfovibrio sp.
ATTACGCGAACCCACGGCCAAAGCTGTTCCCAATCTTACTTTTGATAATGTTTCCGTTATGTTGGTTCCGGTTCGAGAAACGGTTTCCGTCCCTATTCAGCCAGCTCCAACCTTCCTCGGTTTACCCTTTTTGCCTGAGAATGGGACCCCCTACATGCTGATAGGAGCCCTGATCCTGCTTGTCGGCATTTTGCTGGCACTTGGAGCTCTAGGCTATACGCTTTGGGAAAGAAAACGCGCGAAGAAAGCGGAGTAGCCGCCTGATACGGCTTTGGGGCAGCTCATGCAGGCATCATTCTTTTCGGATAGCATTCTTCATAAGCCAGAACTCTTTCGGGCTATTCTGGCTTTCAACGGTCTTATACCCGCTGAGAAGGGCGGACCGTCCAGCTTCGGTGAAGACGCTCGCGTTTCGGTCGATACCGGGGAGATACTGGAGACAGATCTCTCTGATGATGAGAATACGGAAGAGAGCAGTACCCGTTTGGATACGTTGCCAGAAGCAGAGAAAACCTCTGGAGAGCCGGACGGGGCAACTGGCGATGAGCCAGAAGGGGCATTGCCTTTTGCGGAGTGGGGTTCCATTTCTGGACTTGATCTTTCTCTCCTGATGAACTCACGGCGCTTCCGCAGACATCTTTCTCGCGATACTCAGCCGGCATACTGGGATTTTGGTGAGGAGACACGCAGAATTGCGCTCTTGCCTCCGCAGGATGTGGAGCGTCTTGCCCTGACTTTTGGAGCGGCCATTCACGGTGTGGAACTGGCACGGCTCATTTTGCGGGAAGATGTCATTGCCATGCGGACTGAACTTGGTTCTTCGTTATATCTCTATGCCATCCAGCGTGGGCGTTTTCAGCTGGGCAATGTCCGGCAGTTTTTTCTGGTCAGAGACGTGCAGGAAAGTCTTTCCGGGAAGATTCGGAAGCACGGGCAGCAGGCAGTGGCATGGTGCCTTGCAGGGTGGCCGGAAGAGCTTCGCCGGCGCTGTCCCCATGTTCCTGTTGCCGAGGTCGTTCCTGAAAGCCTGACACCGCCCTTGCGCCGGGCGTTGTGGTTTGGTCTGAAGAAGCTGCTTGTGAAGGAGGTTGCACCGCAATGGGCTCCATGTTTCGACTGACCAGAGACAGCATTTCTCCAGAGGGACGCCTGCTGAAAGCGGATGAAGTCTCCGTACTGCTGCAGGCAAATGAGATTCTTGATACGGCCAGGCAGCGTGCCGAAGAAATGAGGCGTCAGGCTGAGATTGCCTATGAGACCAGACGTGAGGAAGGGTACAGGGACGGGCAGGAAGAAGGCCGGCTGGAACACGCGGAAAAGGTTCTTGAGACAGTCCTTTCGTCAGTGGATTATCTGAGTTCTCTGGAAAAGACGATTGTAGAGGTGGTAACCACGTCCATCCGCAAGGTTATTGGTGAGATTGACGCCAATGAGCTGATTGTGCGGATCGTGCGAAATGCCCTGACTGCCGTACGGAATCAGCAGCGGGTCACCATCCGGGTCGCCCCCGCTGATGAAAAGGCTGTGAGCGAAGCTCTGGCTGCCATGATTCAGTCTGTGCCGGGAGATGTCGGCTTTATTGATGTGGTGGCTGACGGTCGCCTTGAACGCGGCAGCTGCCTGCTTGAAAGCGAACTGGGTGTCGTGGATGCAAGCATCGAGACACAACTCAAGGCGCTGGAACATGCCTTTTATGCCAAGATTCAGGCACAGGGCTGAAATGGTACTCTGGGGAAAGGTGAGCGAACCTCACCCCGGAACCAATGGAGCTGGAGGCACGCATGGCCTTTGAGTATATCGGTACCCTGCTGAAGGAAGCGGTTCAGACCACATCGCCCATGGAAATCCGGGGACGGGTGGAACAGGTCGTGGGGACAATCATCAGGGCGGTTGTGCCGGGGGTGAAGGTCGGCGAGCTGTGTATTCTGCGCAATCCTTGGGAAGACTGGACACTGCGGGCTGAAGTCGTGGGCTTTATCAAACAGGTTGCACTGCTGACTCCGCTCGGAGACCTGCAGGGTGTCTCTCCTGCCACGGAGGTCATTCCTACGGGGGAAGTTCATTCTGTTCCCGTGGGAGAAGACCTGCTCGGACGTGTTCTCAACGGTCTTGGTGAGCCGATGGACGGTGGACCGGCTCTGAAGCCAAGGACCTACTATCCGGTCTATGCCGATCCCCCAAACCCCATGCTTCGAAAGATCATTGATCGCCCCATGCCGCTTGGGCTGCGGGTAATTGATGGCGTGCTGACCTGTGGAGAAGGTCAGAGAATGGGTATTTTTGCTGCTGCCGGTGGTGGCAAGAGTACGCTTCTGTCCACGATCATCAAGGGCTGTTCTGCGGATGTATGCGTGCTGGCGCTGATTGGTGAACGCGGACGTGAAGTCCGGGAATTTATCGAGAACGACCTTGGACCGGAAGGCAGAAAAAGAGCCGTACTGGTGGTTTCCACTTCGGACCGTTCCTCCATGGAAAGGCTGAAGGCAGCCTACACGGCAACGGCCATAGCTGAATATTTTCGTGATCAGGGCAAAAGTGTTGTTCTCATGATGGATTCGGTAACTCGTTTTGGTCGTGCGCAGCGTGAAATTGGTCTGGCGGCCGGCGAACCTCCAACCCGGCGAGGTTTTCCGCCTTCTGTCTTTTCGACACTTCCGCGGCTTATGGAACGGGCAGGCAATTCGGACAAGGGATCGATTACGGCGCTCTATACGGTTCTGGTTGAAGGCGATGACATGACCGAACCCATCGCGGACGAAACGCGTTCCATTCTTGACGGACATATCATCCTTTCGCGAAAGCTTGCTGCGGCAAACCACTATCCGGCCATCGACGTGCAGGCCAGCGTAAGCCGTGTCATGAATGCCATCGTATCCAAGGAGCATAAGCAGGCGGCTCAGAAACTGCGCAAGATCCTTGCCAAATACGCTGAAGTGGAACTTCTGGTTCAGATTGGCGAATACAAGAAGGGATCGGACAAGGAGGCTGATGACGCTCTGGCTCGTGTGGGCAATGTGAATGCCTTTCTTCGGCAGGGACTGGATGAGAAGAGTTCTTTTGACGAAACGCTTCAGGCTCTGCTCAAGGTGGTGTCCTGAGCGTGGACAGGTATCCTCTGGCTCCTTTGCTGTCGGTACGCGAGTACCGGGAAGAGAACGCCAAAAATGCGGTTCGGGCTGCGGAAGCGGCGGTACGCGAGGCTGAGGCCGAGGTCACAAGGCGTCAGGAAAGCCTTGAAAACTACAGGATCTGGCGTGTTGAAGAAGAGGAACGGCGTTATGACTCCATTATGGATGCCACGCTCACTCTTGAAGAGCTTGATGACTTCAAGGCCGGTTTGGCCAGCCTCAAGAACCGGGAACTGAAGCTTGAAGAGAGTGTTGTCGAGGCCGTCCGGCAGGTAGAGCAGTGCCGAAAGACAGTGGAAAAGGCCCGTCAGGAAGCTGTAAGGGCGCGAAAGGACGTCTCCAAGATTCTTGCGCATAAGGATATCTGGATGGAAGAGGCCAAAAAGGAGGCCGCCCGTCTGGAAGACCTCGAACTTGAGGAATTCAAGCCGCTTCCTCCTCAGGGAGCGGAAAATGATGATGAATAGTGCTTTTTTCCTGAAGGGTCGTTTCTGGAAAGCACATTGTACCGAATCCGGATGAAGTGAGGTGTAGGATGTCTGATTATCTGAAAGTAGATTCGTTTCGTCTGCAGCAGGCTTCGCATCGCTCTTCTTCATCGTCTTCTGCCGGGACTGTTCCATCTGAAAGAGATGTCACTGATTTTGAGAAGGCCATGCAGAGGCCGGATGAGCAAAGGGATTCTGGAGAGCAGCCGTCAGGCCGGCATGATGAACAGGATATGGATATGTCTCAGTGGAGTGCCCAGCGGAACATGCCGATGAGCAACCCCCTGGACAGTCTGTTTGGAAACCGAATGCCGACAATGCCGGAAGCTGCCGGTACGGCATCCGATTCGGCAGAACTGGTCAACAGATTGCTGGAGCGCATCCTTGTTGCTGAACCGAAGGGAGGAGGAAGCGAGATCCGGCTGATGCTGAATGATGACGTGCTGCCCGGTACGGAGGTTCATCTTCTGCGCAGTGCGGATGGCTCGCTTGCGGTGAAGCTCGTTACGGATAATGCCTCATCCTTCCAGACGCTGGTAGCTGCTCAGGATCGTCTGCGAGAGCAGCTTGAAGGGATGGAAAAGGATGTGCGTGTGGAAGTGATGTCCGAGACATCCGGAAACGACGCGGAACACGGCGATATGAGACAACGTTCCCGTGGCTTGCCTTATGAGGATGGTCAGGCGTAAACACAGACTTTCTGGTCTGGTGAACTGAAAAATTTTGAGGATATCATGGCAGATGCAATTCCGTTTCGAGCTCTTGCCCTGTCTCCCCTGCAGGCGCATCTCAATAACCTGCTGTGCACTCGCGAGCGCCCGTGGAAAGCGGGGTTTGCCGGCAGGGAGTGCCTTTTGGATCTTGCAGAGCTTCCTTTCGTTCCGGCATGTGCCTTCACTATACGCTGTGGCGATCGCCTCTGGAAGGTGGAGCTGGGGAATGTCGAGCTGATTCGTCTGCATCCGGCGCTTGCAGATGTGGATCCTGAAGCCGTATTGCCATCCGAGCTCATTCAGGCCATTCTGGAGCTTATGGCTGAACCTGTCCTTGCTGCGGCACAGCAGCTTCTGGAAGTGCCCCTTGAGCTTGAAGGCTGTCATGCTGTCACAGACAGGGAGTCTGCCCCCGTTTCTCCTGAAGGGGCTGCCGCAAATTTTCTGTTACGCATTCCTCTTGCTTCCACAGAAGCCGACGTGTTTGGAGAACGGGCCATTTCAGGTACGGGTTCTGATACTGAAACAGGGGGAACCCCGTGGCTGCCTGTTCCATTTCGACTTGTCGTTTCGGATCGGGAGTCGGTTCTCATGCTTGTGGAGCGGTTGGGAGTCCTGCCCCGTCGCTGCTTCCCTCAGCCGGATATTCCGGTCGCGGCTGTTGTTGAAGCTGGCCGCATGTCTTTGAGCATACAGGAGCTTTCCGGGCTTGAAGTCGGAGATGTGCTGCTCCCTGCCTCGTACCCGGCAGCGGATGGTCATGTAACCGTATCATTGGGCAGCTGCTCCTGGTTGTGTACGATTGAAGGACATACTGCCACTGTCTTTTCTCCTTTAACACCGGTTTCTTCGCAGGAGATGCCCATGTCCGAAATGAATACCGAATCTGCAATGCCTGAAGGCGTCAACGTGGGAGAGCTGGAACTTCCTGTAGTCTTTGAACTGGAACGGCGCCTGTTGACGGTTCGTGATGTGGAGGCTCTTGCTCCCGGCTATACCTTTGCTCTGGGGGGAGATGCACTTTCTCCCGTAACGCTGACCGTAAACGGCCGCCCGGTAGCCAGGGGACGGCTGGTGGACCTGAACGGAACACTTGGCGTTCAGCTCACGGAAGTTGGCCTTTCAGCGCGTGAAGCCGGAGAACAGGCATGACCGGGGTCAACCCGCTCATTTTCATTCTGGGCATGGCCGTACTTGGGCTGGCACCATTTTTTCTGATGATGGTGACCTCCTATGTGAAGATTGTGGTGGTAACCACTCTGGTACGCAATGCTCTGGGGGTTCAGCAGGTTCCGCCGGCCATGGTCATGAATGGTCTGGCCATCATTCTCAGTCTGTTCATCATGGCTCCCATGGTAATGAGTACCAAGGCCATTGTGGAAAAAATGAATCTGCCTGCCAGCCCTTCGCCTTCGGAGATGATCGAGATCATCGACAGGGCTTCTCCTCCTCTGCGCAAGTTCCTGTCGGATAATACTGATGACAGGATTCTGAACACATTCATGAATACGGCAAAGCGCATTTGGCCGAAAGAGCAGCACAGCCAGATCAATAAGGACAATATGCTTATTCTTGTCCCTTCCTTTACCATTTCTGAACTGACCAAGGCCTTTCAGATTGGTTTTCTGCTGTATTTGCCCTTTATCACGATTGACCTGATCATTTCCAATATCCTGCTTGCCATGGGCATGATGATGGTCTCGCCAATGACCATTTCCCTGCCTTTCAAGCTGCTTTTGTTTGTGACCCTGGATGGTTGGCTCAAACTCAGCCAGGGATTGCTTTTGAGCTACAGATAACATATTGATTATTCAATAATACTTGACCGATGCGGTCGAAACTGGAGTCGTCATGCAGGTTGCAGTCAGCGAACAGAACGGAATTACAGTCCTGTCCCTTACAGGAAGAATGGACGCCACTACGGCCAATATTTTCGGTGATGCCTGCCGGGCTTCACTGGATGGCGGGGCACGTCGTGTTGTGGTGGATATGTCTGGAGTCGAATATGTCAGCTCGGCAGGGCTGAGAGTCATCCTGACCATGTTGAAAGCAACCCGCTCTTTGAAGGGAACATTGGCGTTTTGTGGGTTGCAGCCTATGGTCAGTGAGGTTTTCAGAATTTCCGGCTTCAATTCCATGCTGTCCACATATGCCACGACTACAGAGGCCCTTGCGGCTCTGGCCTGAACAGGGGAGGTTGCATGGCGACACTTACGCTGCCTGCTTCATTGGAGCATCTGCAACAGGTCAACATGTTCATTGGGGAGCACATTCCGGAGCGATTTGCCAGCCTGATTCCTCAGGTGGAACTGGCTGCCGAAGAATTGCTCGTCAATGTGTTCAGCTATGCCTACCCGGAAGGCGGGACAGGCTCTGCCGAAGTCTGCTGTCGGGAAGTCATGCTTGATGGTACGCCCTATTTCTGCTTTATGGTGAAGGATTGGGGTGGACGTTTTGATCCTTTTGAGGAAGCTCCGGAACCGGATGTTACGCTTGATGTGGAAGAGCGCCCGGTGGGAGGACTCGGTGTCTTTCTGATCAAGTCCATGGTGGCGCATTATGCGCACAGCTATGTTGACAATTCAAACATCATCGAGCTGTATTTCGCACTTCCCGAGTGAGGTTACCGAGCCAGATGCCCAGGGAAACGCTCCTTTCTGACCTGTTGTCAGAGCCGTTTTCTGTACGGTGCAGGAGAATTTCTCTGCTGCTGTGCCTCATTATGGCCGGCTGTACGCAGGCGACTCCCCCAAAACATTTTCCTGTACCTGAGATAGAGGAGAATGTGGGAACGGGTGTCATCCTGAATGAGAGCATCTCCATTTCCCAGCGCCCGGCCCGTATGGTCAGGGTCATGTCCGTCCCTCGCCAGCCTCAGGAAGGCGGGCAGGAAAACGGAGCCTCTTCTGATAAACGGATTCTTCGGGGTGAGCAGGAGAGACAGAGGGAGAAAGGCAATCCTTCACAGTCTCTGGTGCCTGACGGGCAAAAATCTCTTTCTGAACCGATTTCAGGGAAGAATGTGGAACCTGCTGCGCCGCATGCCCTTGCGTACACGTCTGATCCTCTGCCTGAGGAAAATCTTCTTGATCAGATGGATGTGTATGCACTGTCGCCTCATGCCGCGAGTCTGGCCCTGCCGCGGATGGTTTCACGGGAATATGTACAGCTGGCCCGTAGAGGGGCCGTGTATATGCCGGCACCGGAGGAATGGCAGCGCATTATTCGAAAGGCCAGCGAGCAGTATGGACTGGATCCCAGACTGGTGGAAGCCGTCATCCGGGTGGAATCCAACTTTGATACTGCGGCCGAATCTCCCAAAGGGGCTCAGGGGCCCATGCAGCTTATGCCGGAGACCCAGACCTATCTTGGGGTTGTGGATCCTTTTGATCCGGAGGCCAATGTAACGGCCGGAAGCGATTATCTCAGACAGCAGCTGGATCGGTTCGGCAGTCTGGAACTTGCGCTGGCAGCCTACAATGCCGGTCCCGGCAATGTCATCCGATATGGCGGAATCCCTCCTTTCCCTGAAACTCAGGCCTATGTTTCCAAGGTCCTTGAGTTCTATTATGCCGGTTCGCACCAGTAGTTCCTTTTTGATTCTCCTGTGCTTATAGTATCGGTGGTGATAAGTGTTGCCAGCCGGGGCGAAGCAGCCTGCAATGCTTTTCATGGGGCCATTCAGCACATTCTTTTGGCAATGTCATTTCGGGAAGCGGAATGGCATCCTGGCCATCTGCGGCTGGGGCGGATGGAACAGTATCCGGATAGGTGTGGGCGCTTTCCGAAGGCAAGGGGGTATGATGAGAGAACCATTTGTTATAATGAATTTTTCTCATATCTATGAAGTCGAGAATTTTTATCGGGACAAGCGTTTTCGCTGGATTGACTGCTCGGACATATCAGGAGCAGACTGCTACTGCACTGCTGAAGCAGAGGAACGCATCCGGGAACGGATTCGAAACTGTTCTCCCCGTGGCATCCATTTTCTTGATTCTGGAAATTATCATTATGTAAGCAAGCTGTGGGCAGAAAAAATTCGTGATCCGTTTGATCTGCTGGTATTTGATTACCACAGTGACATGCAGAAACCCATGCTTGCCGATCTGATGTCCTGCGGGGACTGGGTAGCGGACGTACTGGACACGAATCCCTGTCTGCAGCGGGTATGGATTGTGGGTCCTGATGCGCAATCATTTGAACATATTGAGGAACGCTATCGCAGCCGTCTCGTGTGCGTGAGCCTTCAGAATATTCAGCAGAATGAAGCCAGACGTCTTCTTGAACAGCAGACCGCGGGGAATTTCTATCTGTCTGTGGATAAGGATGTCCTGAGCCGGCATTTTTCGATTACCAACTGGAATCAGGGAGAGCTGTCACTGGAAACATTGGAACGGCTGGCTTCTCTGATTACCGGAAAGGGGCATGTAATCGGTATGGATATCTGTGGCGAACCTGAGCCGGATACGGTCCTTTTGGGAAGGGAACACGTTGATCTTAACGATGCCGCCAATGGTGAACTGCTCCGCTTTTTCCTTCGGTTGCAGAAAACAGATGCCTGAAGTGTGTGTTCGAGAGTGAAAATTTGGCTGCATGAGGTCAGACGTACAGTTCAATAAAGGAAACGAAACCGTGAAGCAGAATGTCTCCTCTGGTGAATCGGCATTGTCTCGATATGCCCGACTTACTCCGCCATTCAGAATGCTGTTGCAGCTTTTTGCTCTTACTGGAGGCCTGTCCCGTTCTCTGCTTCCCGAACTGATTCGGGAGCTTGGAATTCCCGCCCCTCGAGGACGGAACTGGCTGGGCACGGATTTGCGATCTGCAGAACATTCGCTTTTGCAGCTCAAGCTGATTGATACACGGGGCCGCTGCTGTCGGGAACTTGAGCATGGACTGGCTCTGGAGGCAGCCGCAAGGGCTGCTCAGGCTCTGCCCATAGCCCGGAGCGGAGGTCCTGCTCATTTGCCTCTGTGCTTGCGGCTGGCAGTGTATGCCCGAGACGGACGTGCCTACAGAGCGGCACGGGCAGCGTGGAGTGAGTCCTTTCCACAGATGCCAGTCGAGCCTGCGGGTCCTCTTGATGGGCAATTTGTTGATAGCGCTGCAGTCTGTCCGGACAGAAAGACGTTTGTCCAGTGGTTCGGAACACTTTCTCCAGAAATGGCGCAGGATATCCTTTCTTCCAATCTGGAATTTCTATTTGCTACCGGAAATGTGCCGTCCGGGCTTGAGGATATGCTTCAGCGTCTGCCGTCACTTCGGGAAACGCTCAGCGATTCCAGAATACTGCTTCTTGATATTCTTTCAGGCCGGTTCCCCGAGGCTGGTTCCCAGCTGGCAGGCAGTTCTGGCAGCTTTGGCCGTTCGCTATACGGAGGGCTGATTGATTTTTTCAGCGGGCGAAATGTTGAGGCGGTCCAGAAGTTACGGGAAGCACAGAAACAGTATCGGAAACTGACCGGCAAACGACGCCTGCCCTTACCGGGACCGGGAGGACTCTGTTTGGCCCTTGCCCTGATTCGGGCGGAAGATCCGGTTCTTAATGAGGAACTGGAAAGTCTTCTGGATAATCTTCTGGCGCAGAGGCTTCCCATCCATAAGGGTGTGCTTGCGCTGCATGCTCTGTATCAGCTGATGCAGGGAAAGGAGAGTGTTGCCAGAGGATTGCTGCAGAGAGCAGCCGGTTTGCCGAAGCGTGATCCGCTGGCTGAGGCCATTTTTTATGCAGTGGATCGGCAGGTCAATCATGTCCTGTCCTCTTCCCCCGAGGATGTTCGGACGCTGGCAAGGACGTATCGGCCCATCATGCCTCTGGTGGCGGATATCCTGGACGAGGCGCTGGGAAAAGCCGCTGATTCGGAAAAAAAGGATCAGGCATGTCTGGAGAACAGTCTCCCTGCAGAAAAAGCTGCACGCAAGGAAAAGGAGAGTGAAGCGTCCCAGAACGATACGGCTGTTTCTGAGATGGAAGCTGCCCGGACAGGGGCTGGCTCTGGAATGCGGCTTGGTGCTTTTCTTGAACAGCGTGAAAACTGGGAAAGGCTTTTTGACAAT
>CAMLXE010000039.1 GCA_946490455.1 uncultured Desulfovibrio sp.
TAACACATTAATATAACAATATATATTTTCAAGTTATTTCATGCAGTCATCTGTTCTTTCTTGGCCAGTATTCGCTCAGTCTACTGAATCTATCCAAACATGGAAACAGAAAGAAATCAGAAAATCCTTTCCTTCTTTCAGGCAGACGGCTTTCAGGGCAGTCAGACAGAAAGGGTTAACTCCTCCAGTCTGCCGGTGCGGCTTATGCTTTTCATTCTTCACCGGGATGGATACAGTGGAAGGGATACAGGGCAGAGGAAAAATTGTGCAACATTCTGGAGAGGACCAACTTTCAACCATGAAACGCTACAGCTACATCGTTGGTGGACAGGTTCAGGGTGTGGGGTTCCGTCCCTTTGTCTATCGTCTGGCCAGACAGTACAGACTCACCGGCCATGTGGGGAATACCTCTGAAGGCGTATCCATTGAAGTACAGGGAGAAGAGAATCATCTGTGCGCCTTTGAGCATGCCCTGCATGAAGAACTTCCTCCTCTGGCTCAGATAACTTCTCTCCAGCGTTCGGAACTTGCCACTCGTTCTGAAGAAAAAGCCTTTGAAATCGCAGCCAGCAGGGGACACCGCGGCCATGCCGTACTGGTCAGCCCTGATGTGGCGACCTGTGATCGCTGTCTGGAGGATATGCGAGATCCTTCCAACCGCCGTTACCGCTATCCCTTTACCAACTGTACAGACTGTGGCCCGCGTTATACCATCACGCATTCCATTCCCTATGATCGTGCCACCACATCCATGAGCTGCTTTCCGCTCTGTCCTCAATGCGCAGAAGAATATGCCGATCCGGGGAATCGCCGTTTTCACGCCCAGCCCAATGCCTGCCCCGAATGTGGCCCACATATCTGGCTGACAGATTCCACAGGCAAGCTCATGGCAAAAGAGCAGGAGGCACTGAATCAGCTGGCGAGTCTCCTTGCTTCAGGTCATATTGCTGCAATCAAGGGACTTGGTGGATTTCATCTTGTTTGCAGCGCTGTTCGAGGCGAAGGAGATCAGGCCATTGAAGTTCTGCGCAGCCGCAAGGGACGTCCGCATAAGTCACTGGCAATCATGGTTCCCGATCTGAAAACCGCTCAGCGTGTTGCGGAAGTCTCCCCCCTTGAAGCGGCCGTTCTGAACTCTCCGGAACATCCCATTGTCAGTCTGAAACGGCTTCCCGGCATGCTTCCCGAAAGTCTGGCCCCTGATCTGCACGATATTGGCCTCATGCTTCCCTATACGCCTCTGCATCATCTGCTGCTCGAAGCCTTTGGCCAGAAAGTTTCCGGTATTCCGGCTCTGGTCATGACCTCCGGCAATGCCGGCGGTGAACCCATAGCCCTTGGCAACAGAGAGGCCCTGCACAGGCTGAATGCTATCGCAGACTGTTTTTTGCTCCATAACCGTGACATTCTTGTCCGTGCTGACGATTCTGTCGTCAGCGTTGTGGAACCATGCTCTGCAGCTGCCAAAGTACTCCCACGCACAGCAGCAGAAGCCCCGCTCCATTTTTTCCGCAGGGCACGCGGTTTTGTGCCTCGCCCCCATCCTCTTTTGACGCAGCATGACCGGCCAGTCCCCAGCCTGCTTGCGACAGGCGCCGAACTGAAAAACACAATCTGCCTGACAAGAGACAGACTTGCCTTTGTCAGCCAGCATATTGGTGATCTCAAGAATCCGGAAACCTATGCCTTTTTCGGTGAAATGGTGGAGCACCTCGCCAGACTGCTTGAAGTATCTCCCGTAGCAGCAGTCTGTGACTGCCACCCGGACTATCTTTCCACGGTATATGCTCTTGAGTCGGGTCTTCCGGTTCTTCGTCTTCAGCATCATTTTGCCCATATTTACAGTGTCCTCGCCGAGCATGGATACGAGGATCCTGCTCTGGGACTCGCGCTTGATGGGACAGGATTCGGGCTTGACGGGACAATCTGGGGAGGAGAACTGCTTCATGTCCATCCGGCAGCTGTCCGCTCCGACAATACAGTTGGAGAACGACTGGGGAGGCTCTCTCCCTTTCCCCTGCCTGGCGGCGAAGCAGCTATCCGGGAACCCTGGCGTATTGCAGTGGGTATCCTCGGTCTTGCCGGAGATGCATCCCTGACGGAACGCCTTCTGGAAGAAGGAAATGCCCTGTTTCTTTCGGACCGCAGTCCTGCCATCAATCTTCATCTGCTTCCTGCCCTGCTCGAACTGAGTTCACGCAGACTTTCCCCCATGACATCCAGCTGTGGAAGGCTGTTTGACGCCGTGGCCGCCCTGCTCGGCCTGTGTCCGGCAATTACCTACGAAGGACAGGCTGCCATTCGGCTGGAACAGATACAGGACCAGTCCGCTATCCTCCTGACAGGCTCCAGACTGTTTGACCTTGTCAAAACAGATGGTCTGCTGGAGCTTGATGTCCCGGGTGCCTTCAAAAGGCTATTCCAGGAACGGCTGCAAGGAACGCCTGTTCCCGTACTGGCCAGATGGTTTCATGAGGAACTTGCTGAAGGACTGGCAGAACTGGCACTTGCCGGAGCCCATGAGACAGGCAGCCGCACCATTGCCATTTCCGGAGGCGTCCTGCACAATAGGACACTTGCCAGTCTGCTGCCTGCGGCCCTGCTGCGACGCGGCCTTGTTCCTCTTCTGCATCGCACGTTACCACCCGGTGATGGCAGCATTGCCTACGGACAGGCAGCCTGGGGGATTCGTGCCATTTCCTGACGGAAGCAACAGACCTTCCTGCATTGCAGGGGATTCTTTGTATTTTCTTCGAATGGAGGACATGGTCCGCCTGGACCAGATTCTGCTTTCGACAGATGGCATTCTTCCTGCTGGCAGAACAGCATCCAAAGAAATGACAGGCGAAGGTGTCAGCCAAGGCAGAAAGAAAAGCCTTTCTGACTGATTGCTCCAAACCATAGTGCCACACACGAAGGCGCAGGCTGAAGTGATTCTGTTTCTTCCCCATACCGACTCTGAAATGCTTGCAGATCAAGACGAGAGATAACAGGCCCCCAGACTGACACCTTTCCAACACCAGAACGCTCCAGCCTGTCTGCCCGGCAGCACGAATGAACCCAATGACAACTTCACCTGATTCCTTTACCCGTTTTCCCAGAGGACTGATCCAGCCACAGGGGAGCTTCCGTTTCAGTGAAGATGCCCTGCTTCTGGCCGCATTTGCCATGGAATCTGTCCTGTTACAGGAAACGTCTCCGGCTTCCTTTCGTCGGCTTACGGAATCTCCATGGATAGATCTGGGCACAGGATGCGGGGTGGTCGGGCTGGCTGCGCTGCTTCTGGCCGGTCTGCCACCCGCGTCAGACAGGCCTGATACCGCTGCCTCAGTTTCAACCCCATCCGAAATGCCCGCAAAACCTTTCTGTTGCGGGCTTGATTACAGCCCCGAACTGGTAAAGGCAGCCAGAGACAATGCCCGCAATCTGGGACTGGAACAATATTTTACCGCAGAACTTGTGGATTTTGCCTCACCAGAATGGCCACATGAAGCCTCGATGCTTCGCAAGCTCCATGGCAGAGCATCCCTTGTTCTTGCCAATCCTCCATGGAGGCTAAAAGGTTCTGGAAGAATGCCGGTAACAGCATCCCGGCGTAATGCGCTGTTTGGTGATGTGCACACCTTTCCGCTTTTTGTCCGGGCTGCAGCTTCCCTGCTTGATTCAGACGGACATTTTGTCTGTGTCATTGGATCCGCCCGGCTTCCGGATATGCTCGCTGCGCTTCAGGACATGGCATTCAACCTTCTGCGTATGCGTTTTGTTCACCCTTCCGAAAAGGCACCGGCCGTCTGGGTATTGATTGAAGCTCGCAGAACAGGACACACCCCTCTCCAGACAGAAGCACCGCTCATCCTGTATGACCCCGATGGCAGACCTTCAGCCGCTTCTCTGGAGTTCTGTCCCTTTTTGCGCTAGGCTCCCAATATGAAAACATTTCGTGCAGATCTTCATGTTCACTCCCGCTTCTCCCGTGCCACCAGCAGCAGACTGAACGTCCGTAATCTGGCAGCCTGGAGCCTCGTCAAGGGCCTCTCCGTCATGTCCACCGGGGACTTTACCCATCCTGCCTGGCGTGAGGAGCTGCGCCGGGATCTTGTTCTTGACGAAGCTACGGGGCTGTACCGCGTACGGGAGAGTATCCCTGTCGAAGAGGAAATTCCCGGTTTTTCACGGCCTGCGGATGCACCGGATCCCCTTTTCCTTATTGAAGCAGAAATCAGCTCCATCTACAAAAAGGACGGTGCCGTTCGCAAAGTCCACAATCTTGTGTTCATGCCCACGCTGGAAAGCGCTGATGCGCTTTCTGCCAAGCTGGCAGCCATTGGCAATATTACCTCCGATGGACGCCCTATTCTCGGTCTGGATTCTGAGCGACTCCTGGAAATGGTGCTGGAAACGGATGACAGGGGCGTTCTTATTCCAGCGCATATCTGGACACCTTGGTTTTCGCTCTTTGGCTCAAAATCTGGATTTGATGCCCTTGAAGACTGCTTCGGTTCCCTCTCATCCCACATTTTTGCACTGGAAACGGGCCTCTCCTCCGATCCTGACATGAATCGCCTGTGGAGCGCTCTTGACCGCTACGTCCTTGTTTCCAACTCCGACGCCCATTCTGGAGAAAATCTGGGACGCGAAGCCAACCTGTTCAGTGGACAACCAAGTTACGACGGGCTGTTTGACGCATTACGCCGCACCGCACGAGGAGAAACGGCATCGGGCAACGAATCCTGCGTGTTTCATGGAACAGTGGAATTTTTCCCGGAAGAAGGGAAATATCATCTGGATGGGCACCGTGCCTGTAATGTGGTTCTGGAGCCTGGCGAATCCATGAAGCTGGGCAATATCTGTCCTGTCTGCGGCAAACCTCTTACTGTGGGTGTTCTGCACAGGGTCATATCTCTGGCTGACCGGCAGGCCCCTGTCTGGCCAGCCAATGATCCCGGATACATTTCTCTCTTCCCTCTTCCCGAAATGCTTGGGGAACTTCTTGGCGTAGGTCCCAAAAGCCGTAAGGTTCAAACCAAACAGGCCGAACTTGTGCGGCTGTTTGGCTCTGAACTGGACATTCTGCATAACGTTTCCGAATCTGACCTGCGTCAGCACTGGGATGCTCTGGGGGAAGCCGTGGCACGAATGCGTCGAGGCGACGTCATTCGTGAAGGTGGCTACGACGGAGAATATGGCGTTGTGCGCGTTTTCCCTGAAGAAGAACGCAAGGCCTTCATCTCGGGCCGATACCGGAGCGCCAGCCTCCTTATGCCCAAAGAGGCAAACAGTCATAAACAGACCGCTGCTCCAGAAAAAAAATCTGGAGATTCAGCAAGAGCAACCAGCACCCGGCGCTCCGACTCCAGACTGCCCTCGCTTCTTGAAGCCTTTGCCCGTGCCGCCAGTCAGACGCCTACGTCTTCTGTATCGGCACATGTATCCAGAAGCACTCCCACGGATCCCAACTCTGCAAGGCCTGACAATTTCCCCTATTCGGAAGCCCAGTTGCAGGCAATCAGCAAGGGGCCGCATCCCATTCTTGTTCTTGCAGGCCCCGGAGCAGGAAAGACCCGAACGCTGGTTGGCCGGATACAGAGATTGCGACAGGAAGGGATTCCTGCGGAGCGCATTCTCACCGTCACCTTTACCCGACGTGCGGCAGCAGAACTCAAGGACCGTCTGAGCCTTGCCCTGCCGGAAGAAAAGCTGCCTGCAGCCGACACACTGCACGCCCTTGCTCTTTCTCAATGGGTTGGCCCACAGCCAACAGTTCTCTCCGAAGAAGCGGCCCGCACCTGCTTTGCAAAGGCCAATGAAACGGTCGAGAGAGTACTCCTGCGTAAGGCATGGGAAACGGTATCACTGGCCCGCGAAAGGCTGGAACCCTGGACGAGAGGAACCGAGATTGCCGCCCTTTCCCCTCTTCTTGAGCAGTACCGCAGCTATAAACGGGAACGGGGACTTGCCGACTATACCGACCTGCTCGAACAATGGCTGTACCGGCTTGAATCAGGAGTATCTCTCCCTCTCTGGGAACATGTCCTTGTCGATGAAATACAGGACTGCTCACCATTGCAGCTTGCCCTTGTTCACGCCTTGCTTCCTGCAGGCCGTAATCCTGATGCTGCTGCAGGTTCCGGTTTCTTTGGAATCGGTGATCCGGATCAGGCCATTTATGGATTCCGTGGAGCCACTCCGAATATTCAGAAAGCCCTGCTGGATTTCTGGCCAGATATGGAAACGGTGACGCTCTCGGCAAGTCATCGTTCCGCTGCAGAAATTCTTCTCTCGGCATCCAGCCTTCTTGGACCGGAAGCAGCCTGCGGTCAGCTCACGCCTACCCGGATGAGCCATGCGGCGCTGCACCTTTTCACGGCTCCCGATGAAAAAAAGGAAGCAGCCTGGATTGCAGATCAGATAGCCAGTCTGCTTGGCGGGACATCACATACACTTGAGGATGCCCGTACCCGAAAGAGAGAAACGGAGCTGGAAACGCCCTGCAGCCCCGGTGAAATTGCCATTCTTGTACGCATGAAGGCCCTTATTCCTCCATTGCGTGCAGCGCTGGACAAGCGAGGCATTCCCTGTTCCGTCCCTGAGGCCGCTCCATTCTGGGAAGACCCGACTTCGGCTCTGCTGCTGGCTCTGGCAGGAGCGCATTTTGGGATTCCTCTTCCCTTCCCGGAAGCCCCTGTTCCTCCGGACATGCCTTCAGAACTGGCAGATGCGCTATGGGAAAAAGGACCGTCCGTTCTGCTCAAAAAAGCTGTTCCTCCCTTTGATGCCCTTTTCCGGGAGTCCACGGCCTTCATGACGCTGCTGAGGACCTATCGGGATCACAGGAACTGGCCTGAACTGCTGCAATGGATTCGCCTGCGGCAGGATCTTGATCTGGTCCGTCAGCAGGCAGAGCAGGTCCAGATCATGACGCTCCATGCTTCCAAGGGGCTGGAATTTCGGGCGGTCTTCCTGCCTGCACTGGAAACGGGACTTCTGCCTCTTGCCAGTATGGACTCACTGCTTCATGCCAAAGCGAACAGTCCCACAGAAGACTGGTTTCACGCAACCGACATGGCGGAAGAACGCCGTCTGCTCTATGTAGGACTAACCAGAGCCCAAGACGCTGTCTTTGCAAGTCACGCTGAGCAAAGACAACTTTATGGGCAAACGCTCCATTTGCCGCCTTCTCCGTTTCTTGAACGCCTTCCGGATGTCTTTCAGCGCAGCCGGCTTGTCCGGCATACACAGCGCAAGGCAAAACAGATCAATCTGTTCTAGCTCACTTCTCAACAACAGGAAGAACGGCGTTCTTCCTGTTGTTGCATGATGCGCCGGAACTCTCTCCGGCAAAAGAGCAACCATTCATCGCTGCGCCTTCCGGACAATACCGAATGTGCTGCGCCTTCCTGCCTGTCTGTATTAGCAGACGGCACACCACATCCCTCTTCCAATACAAGCTTTCCCCACTATTCCAATCTTCCTGAATCCCCCTTTTCTCTGAACAGGAAAGCCCCCAGAGCAAGACACAGGCACGCCGCAAGCACAATCAGCAATGCGTTTGCAAGCCCCTTTTCATGCGCAACGAGGCCCAACAGTGGTGGGAAAAACAGCAATCCGCTATAAGAAAGCATGGATACGGTGGCACTGGCTCTTCCTGCACTTATACCGGGGACACGTCCTGCGCGGCTGAACAGAATGGGAACCAGAGGAGAAAGTCCTCCCCCCATCAGGGCATATCCGACAAGGCAAAGGCTGGCCAGGTCACTCAAGAGGACAAGAAGCATTCCAATACATGCCAGAAGTGCACCACCAAGCATCAGAACAAAATCTCCCAGCAGCCCTCGCAGGCGATCACCCAAAAGACGTCCCAGGACCGTTGTGGTTGAAAAGGCAGCGAATACAAGTGCTGCGATATGTTCACTGGCTCCCTTCTCTGTAAACAGCAGCAAACTTCCCCATTCTGCTACGGACCCTTCCGCCGCATAGGCAAGCATGGCCAGAATGCCGCACATGACAACGAAGGGAGGGAACAGACCGGATTTTTTCCGCTCTCCCGGAGAAACCGGCAAATCATTCAAAAGCCGCGGGCCAGCCCACAGGCGAAAACAGGAATAAATCCCCAGAACACAGATGACGTTGATCAGCGGACTGCATCCCAGACCGGCGAACAGGGCTCCACTCAATGAACCAATGACACCACCAAGACTGTATGCCGCATGCATGGAAGCCATGCAGGATACCCGATACCGCTGTTCCATCTGGATTCCCTGCGTATTGATGGATACATCAACCATACCCATGCTCATTCCTGTCAGCAGACACCCCAATCCAAGCTGCAAGGGACTCTGAGCCATGCAGCAGATGATAATGGCCAGCACCAGCGCCAGTGAGCTGATTTTCAGTATATGTCTGCTTCCCCAGCGCGAAATCAGTCTGGAACTGCTCAGCAGAGCCACCAGACTGGAAATGCCAAGACACAGCAAAAGAAGACCGATCTGAGCTTCATTGGCTCCTGTCTGAAGCTGCAATGCAGGCATTCTTGAGGTCAGAACGCCATAGGCCAGACCGGGACAAACAAAAAAATAGGCACATGCCACTCGGGCGACCAAAAACTCTGTCTTCTGCATGAATACGTTTCCTCTGAGCAGATTTCTGATTGACGACCAGCTCGGTTACGTCTTTTCCTGAAGTGCTCTTCAACGTAAACTACCGGGTAACACAAGGGTCAAGAGGCGTTCCATGACAATGAAACCTTTTTTGAATATCGGGCAATTTGCCCGAGTGTGTCACACGACAAAGGAAACCCTTCTGCATTATGACAGGAAAGGTCTCCTCAAGCCCTGTCATATCGGCAGCAATGGCTATCGTCGCTATAGCATGAAACAATTCTTCGATTTTGATCTGATTGCGCTGCTGAAGGAAACAGGCAGTACGCTTGAGGAAATCAAAAAATATCGTGATACCTGTGGGCAGGACGGTTTTCTCCAGCTCTTCAAGGAGCGCATCAGTATCCTTCTGAAGGAGCAGGAACGCATCACGCACCGTCTCTCAATGCTTTCCAAGCTCACAAACATGGGGGAAGAAGCACTGACAGCCCAATATGACAGCCTTTTTTTTGAGACAAAAGAAGAAGAACGTATTCTTGTCTATCCTGTAGATTCCGAAAAAATTGCCAACAGGGAATCAAGCGTCGAATGCTACTCTGCCTGCCTGATCAGCAGCATCAAGGACGGCAACGCCATTGATCCCCCACTGGGGACCATTATCCCGCTGGACTGCGCCAGCAGCGGTATCTTCAGAATATGTTCCATTTTTACAGCAAACTGGAACAATAATGATCTGGAAAATGCAATGAGTATTGCCCCAGGCCGCTACGCCTGTCTTTTCCACAAGGGGACAATTCATGACCATGAACAGGCCTACAAACGCATGCTGCAGGAGCTTTCAGTAATGGGACTCCAGCCGTGCAGTCATGTCTACGTATATGATCAGATGAATTACGCGTTTGGAGAAACAGGAGAAACATTCATTGCCAAGTACACTGTAAAGGTTGCACCAACAATCTGCAGCTGATGCCAGAAAGACTTTCCCGCTAAAAGCAGCCACAGAATCCCCTTTTTGCCTCAGTCAGTTTCCCTGGATTCGCCTGCTGCCTGCCCCTGTTTGCAAGGAAATGCCAAAAGCCGGAACCGCCTTTCTGGCAATTCCGGCTTTTCATTATTGTAAGGAGCCCCCTTCTGGAGCCCTGAAAACCTAATCTTCGTCAACAGGACGAATGGTCAGAACAGGGCAGGTGGCATTCTTGACAACCTTTTCAGCCACAGAACCGAACAGAATCAGGTCAATACCCTTCCGTCCACGAGTGCCCATAACAATGAGGTCAGCCTGTTCACTCTCGGCGAGTGCAAGAATTTCTTCGGCAGCATAACCGACAACAACCACTCCACGAGCTTCCACACCCTGGAAATTCTCGGCCACAAAATCGGTCATGGACCGTTCAGCGCCCGAAACAATTTCGCCGACAAAGTTGTCGATCGTATTGGGCGGCACATGAAAACCGGTG
>CAMLXE010000040.1 GCA_946490455.1 uncultured Desulfovibrio sp.
AGGGCTCTCCCTGCCCCGCCACAGTGCCGCCCCTTCACGGGGAGACACGCCACCGTCCGTCCTGCCCGGCCGAAAGACCCTGCCGGGAAGCACAGAACGTGAATCTACAGTACATAGGGAACCTTAAGACCAAATCCCTTATAGACGATGAAGGTTTCAATGGAAGCCACCCGGTCGTGACACTTTGAAAATTCGCTGGTATAAAAATCAAGCAGTCCAAATTCTTCATTAAGAAGAACGGTGAGAATGAGGTCATGCCGCCCGGTCAGAACGGCCACGGACACCACACCGCGCAGATGGGAAAAGATTTCCCCCTCTCCCACCAGATCCGGAGAGGCCAGCTTGATGGCCACAATGGCCAGCGTATGCCCGGGGAGCTTTTCCACATCGACCTGACCGCAGATGTCGAGGACCCCGTCTTCGATGAGCCGTGCAGCTCTGGTACGGACAGTAACCTCGGACACACCGAGATCGGCCGCGATATCCCGGAAGGATGCCCGCCCGTTTCTCAGAGCCTTGATAATGGCGAGATTCGTATCATCAACCTTGACTTTCATAAAAATCCTGCCTGTACGCTGCGGCAGGCCTCTGCCAGAAACCCTGCCTATGCAATATAACTTTTGTTTCAAAAAGTAATATTCACATTTTCTTTTTCTTTCAACATTTTTTTTGATTTTTTCTTACAATAACATTATTTCACAAAGAAAGCGCCTTCAAACAGCAGATCGACGGACAGAAACAGACATGAATACGGCTCCCCAACCCGCCTCCCCGCCCGAGGGAGAAGGACAGGCTTCCAGTGAACTGGATGCCGTCAGACGGCTGATGCAGGAACTGGACAGCATCATCGAGCTTTCCAGCGATGGCATCTATGTCACCGACGGAACAGGCAAAACCCTTCGTCTGAATGCGGCCTACGAACAGATTGCCGGCATCAGACGGGAGGAAATGCTTGGTCGGACCATGAACGAGCTTATCAGCCTCGGCTATCTGAATCAGTCGGTCTCCATGCAGGTGCTTGAAACGAAAAGGCCGCATTCGCTGGTTCAGCGTCTTCGCAGCGGCGCGACCGTTGTCGTCAGCGGTCGCCCCCTGATCAACGATGCCGGAGAAATCACCCATGTGGTGACAACAGTGCGCGACATCGAGGAACTGAACCGCCTGCGGGCCGAACTGGAAAAGACGGACGCGCTGAAGGAGCAGTACAAGCAGGAACTGCAACGTCTGCGGGCACAGGTGGTGCACAGACCTGAAATTGTCTTCAAGTCCAGAGTGATGAGCAATCTTCTGGACATGGCCATCCGGGTGGCTGCCGTGGATTCCACGGTCCTCATTCAGGGAGAATCCGGCGTGGGCAAGGAACGGATTGCGGAACTCATTCACCGCCACTCTCCCCGCCGGAACAAGCCCTTTCTGAAAATCAACTGCGCCGCCATTCCGGAAAGTCTTTTTGAGTCCGAACTGTTCGGCTATGTGCGCGGAGCCTTTACCGGAGCCAGACGGGAAGGCAAGGCCGGTATCTTTGAAGCGGCAGACGGCGGCACGCTGCTGCTTGATGAAGTGGGCGACATGCCGCTGGCCATGCAGGTCAAGCTGCTGCGGGTCATTCAGGAGCGGCAGACCCGACGCGTCGGCGATGTGACATCCAAGCATGTGGATGTCCGGCTGCTGGTTGCCACCAACCGGGACCTGCGGGACATGGTCCGGCAGGGAACGTTCCGGGAAGATCTCTACTATCGTCTGAGCGTGGTGCCGCTCATGATTCCTCCGCTGCGGGAGCGTCGGGACGACATTCTCTTCCTCCTGCAGCACTTTCTGCAGAAAAACTGCGCCCGCTACAATCTGGAACGCCACTTCAGCCGGGATGCCATGGAGGCCCTGCTCCACTACAGCTGGCCAGGCAATGTCCGGGAAATGGAAAACCTTGTGGAACGGGTGGTTGTGGTCACGCCAGGACAGGAAATCGGCGTCAGGGATCTTTCCATTCTGGATGTCCCGGAACGCTTTGCAGGGGGAAACGGGACGAATATGCCGGCGAATCCGGCTTCCGCAGCACCGGGTACCGTGCAGGCAGCCTCTGCCGGAGAAGAAGCCTCCCCTTCCGAAACGCCGGAGGAAGAGGCACTGCTTCGGGTACCGCTCAAGCAGTCGCTTCAGGAGCTGGAAGGCAGAATTCTGCGTGCAGCCTTCAGGAGGCTTGGCAGTTCACGCAAGGTTGCGAGGGTTCTGGGCATTGATCAGTCCACGGCGCTGCGCAAGGCACACCGGCTCGGGCTGGATCTGGACAATACGGACGATCTGTCCTGAACAGAAAAAGGGCATCCGCGCGGATGCCCTTGCTGTCTTGTCCATCGGAACGGGAAGGCGGAACGGGATCAGGCCTTTGGCTGCCGGTGCCGTCTGAAGCGGCGACGGAGCTGCCAGACAGAAATGAGGATGGCCACCGCGTTCAGTCCCTGGAACATGTACACGTTCATGTGCATGGCATTGAGAAATTCGTTGACATTGGACGGATTCAGGGAGGCATCGCCCAGATAGATGTTCATGGTCACCGCAACGATGACCATGCTGGTGAGCATGCCCATGGTTCTGGTGGTGCCGACAAGTCCCGAAGCCTGACTGAGGTGGGCAATGTCCACCTTTGCCATGATGGCGCTGGTGTTGGGCGCCGCAAAGAAGGCCAGTCCGAGTCCCATCCAGAACTGGGCCAGCGGCACTTCCCACAGGACGGAGGAGGACGTCAGACGTCCGACCATGTACAGGCCGATACAGCAGAGAACGAGGCCGATGGACGAAATGAACAGCGGGCCGTGCCGGTCCGGCCAGCTTGCCGGTCCACGGAGCGCAGACAAGCTGCACGACGGGCTGAACGGACAGGACCATCCCGGTATGCAGCACGTTCAGTCCCTGAACGCCCTGAAGATAGAGACTGTAGTAGAAAATCAGGCCGAATGCGGAACTGTTGACGATAAAGGAAATGATGACATTGAGCAGGAACGAGGTATTCCGGACCACAAACTTCACGTCAAGAATGGGGTAATCCCTTTTCAGTTCCGAAAAGGCAAACAGAATCAGCAGGAGGAAACCACCGGCCACAAGTCCGATGGCCCAGCTTCCCGAAAGAATCCAGGTTGCGCCCATGGAAATGGCACAGATGCCGAGGCTGTAGAGAATGCTTCCGCGCCAGTCGAACGGCGCTTCCGGCGCGTTTGTCCAGTCTCCCTTGACGGTAAAGGCCATGAGAAGCCATGCGATGACGCCCAGCGGCACCACACAGAAAAAGAGATAGTGCCAGCCCAGAAACGATCCGATGAAACCGCCTATGGCCGGTCCGCTGGAAACCCCGGCAAAAAGGCCGATGGAGGTTACGCCAAGCACTCTGCCCCGAATGGCAGGCGGCGCCGAGGCAATCAGGATGGACAGGGCCGACGTGTTCATCATGGCGGTCCCGATTGCCTGAACAAACCGGCAGCAGAGGAAAATGGTCATATTGGGCGAAAAGGGCGTGGCGATGGACATGGCCAGAAAGATTCCAAGGCCCACAAGGAACAGCTTGCGCCGTCCTTTCATGTCACCTATCCTTCCCGAAACAAGATGAAAAATGGACAATGAAAGGGAATAGATGGCGCCGACAAGCCCCAGTTCCATGGCGCTGGCATCAAGATCCCGACCAATGGTCGGCAGGAGCGGCCCTATGCCCGACATCATGAACGGCAGAAGGAACTGGGCCGTGGCCACGGCAATCATGAGCGAGCGGAGCGTGGACTCCGATGCGACGGGAGGGGGTGACTGGTTCATGCTCGCAGCATACGCCCCTGCACAATGCAACGTCAACAGCATCCGGACAGGACAATGGGAAAAAAGAGCCGGGCATCCTGCCCCGAAAGTCTGCCTCCCCGAGCGGTTCCGACAGGAATGCCGGCCCGGGCATCTGAAAAATCCGCATAGAAAATAAGGAAAATCCTGTACACGGCCCTTGCCCGGAGCGTGGGCCTTCTCCTATACTGATGGCTGGAACACATCAGACAAAGGAAAGCCATGCTCCATAATGTTGACCTCATCTTCACGCTTGCAGGAGGCATGACCGCGGCGCTCGTCCTTGGCTTCATCACCCAGAAGCTGCGCATGTCGCCGCTGGTCGGCTATCTTCTGGCCGGCATTCTGGTCGGCCCCTACTCTCCCGGCTTTGTCGCCGATGCCGAGACCGCATCACAATGCGCCGAAATCGGTATCATTCTGCTCATGTTCGGCGTCGGGCTGCATTTTCATCTGAAAGACCTCATTGCCGTCCAGAAGACGGTGCTTCCCGGAGCCACAGTCCAGATTCTGGCCTCAACCCTCTTCGGGATGCTGGTCTTCCATGCCTTCGGCTGGTCCTGGACATCGGGCATTGTCTTTGGCATGGCCATTTCCGTGGCCAGTACCGTCGTGCTGACAAGAGTCCTCTCCGACAACAACGCCCTGCATACCAAGACAGGCCATGTTGCCCTTGGCTGGCTCGTTGTGGAAGACCTCTTCACCATTCTGCTCCTTGTGCTCCTGCCCGTGGCCTTTTCCGAAACGGGCCAGACCGAGAACATCTGGAGCATTCTGGGCATCACCCTGCTCAAGCTGGCCGTTCTGGTCATCTTTACGCTGGTCGCAGGCCAGAAGCTCATTCCGCTGCTGCTCGCCTATGTGGCCCGTACGGGAACCCGGGATCTGTTCACACTGGCCGTTCTGGTGCTGGCTCTGGGAGTGGCTGTTGCGGCGGCCGAATTTTTTGGCGCATCCATGGCTCTCGGCGCCTTCCTTGGCGGCATGGTCGTCGGCCAGTCGGAATTCAGCGCACGGGCGGCCGCGGAAGCGCTCCCCATGCGCGACGCCTTTGCCGTTCTCTTCTTCGTCTCCGTGGGCATGCTTGTGGACCCGGCAGCGCTGATCACAAGCTGGCCGCTCATGCTGGCCACGCTGGTCATTGTTCTCGTGGGCAAGCCGCTTGCGGCGTTTCTTGTTGTGCGGCTGCTTGGCAAGCCGCTCCGCATGGGACTCTCGGTGGCTGCTGCTCTGGCCCAGATCGGGGAATTTTCCTTCATCCTTGCCGGCATGGGCATTTCCTTCGGCGTGCTGCCACAGGAAGCCTCCAGCGCCATCATCATTGCCGCCATCATCTCCATCACGCTCAATCCGCTGCTCTATCGTCAGGTTGACCGTCTGGCCCACTGGCTGGAAAGCCGCGGCATCGGTCGGGCCAGTCTCAGGGACTTTTCCCTGCCGGAACAGGATGAAGCAACGCAGCGGGTCATCGTCATCGGCTACGGACCCATTGGCAAGCTCCTTTCCCGGTTCCTGCTGGACAACAGCTTCGACGTGGTTGTCGTTGAAATGAATATCGATACGGTTCACGCCGTCTCGGCCAGAGGCGGCAAGATCGTGTACGGCGACGCCACCCAGCGCGATGTGCTGCTCCATGCCGGTGCCGAACAGGCCGAAGCGCTGCTCATCACCGCTTCCGCGGCTCCGGCGGAAGACATCATTGCCATTGCGAGATCCATCAATCCCCGTATGCGGATTGTTGTGCATACGACCTTCATGCGTGTTGCCGAGTCGCTGCGTCGCCACGGCGCATCGGCCGTCTTCTCCGGCGAAAGAGAAGTGGCCATTGCCATGAGTGAATACATCATGCGGGAATTCGGCGCCACTGACGAGCAGATTGACCGCGAACGCCGAAGGATTCGGGAAGAACTGGCCCCCCTGTATGCCACGCCCGACGTTCCGGATTCGGCGCCTCCGCCCCCTTCTGCGTGACTCCTGCCCGATTTCCCCTGCTGCCATGAAACAGGAACGGCTGACAGTATGGTCGGCCGTTCCACTTTTTCCGAGGATACGAATGACCCTTTCAAACCCCTTTCTTCACCCGTCTCCCTTGCAGCGCACCTTTGTTCTCCTGCCGGGTTCATGGTGCGGCGGCTGGTGCTGGACCCCTGTGGCCCGCCATCTTGAAGCGGCAGGACACAGAGTCTTCCCCCTCACCTTTTCCGGCGTGGGAGAACGCGCCCATCTGCTGTCCGAATCCATTACGCTGGAAACCCATGTTGCCGACGTCATCAATGCCATTCGCTATGCAGATCTGCATGACGTCGTTCTGGTGGCCCACAGCTACGGGGGCATTACCATGACCGTTGTTGTGGATCGGATTCCCGAACGGCTTCGCCATGTGGTCTATCTTGACGCCATGCTGCCCATGTCCGGCGAATGCGCCATGGACATCATCCCCGAAAATGACCTTGCCCAGCGCATGCGTCGCCTTGGTCGCAGCAACCTGAGTCTGCCCGCCCCCATCGGCGCCCACTTTTCCACTCCCGGCATGCGCGACTGGTTCCATTCCCTGCTGACGCCCCAGCCCCTGCGCCCCTATCTTGACCGCATCGAACTTCACCATCCGCACGGGAACGGACTGCCCGTCACCTATGTGACCTGCACGCCGGGCCGTCTGCCGGCCATCATGCTTTCCGCCAGACGGGCCAGAGCCATTCCATCCTGGCGGGTCATGGAAATTGCCTCCGGGCACAATGTGCATCTTCACCGCCCGGCCGATGTGGCCGAAATTCTGCTCGACTGCGCGGAACGGCCCTGAACCGGCCGGACCTGAAAAACGACCATGAAAACATGAAGGGGAACCCGTTTCCGGAACATCTTCCGGAAGCTGGTTCCCCTTCATGCACCGGCGGCCTTCCCGCCGGCTGCCTTCTGTATGCAGACTTCAGGGAGCGCAGGGACTCACCTCGGAGACGCTAGCGCTTTCTCTGCATGCGGTCACGGATGATGATGGCCACAAGGTTCATGCCGAGAACAAGCACAAGCAGGACCAGTGCGGTTCCATACTGCAGGGGACGGGTCTTTTCGATTTCCGTACCTGCCGTGGCCAGCACATACATGTGATACGGCAGCGCCATGACCGAACTGAACACCGAGTCTGGCATGCGCGGCGTGAAGAAGACGGCGGCCGTGAACATGATGGCGGCCGTTTCTCCGGCGGCTCTGGCCAGACCGAGAATGGCGCCGGTGAGCATTCCGGGAACAGCGGCCGGCAGAACGACCCGCGCGATGGTCTGGCTGCGGGTGGCACCCAGAGCCAGCGAGGCTTCGCGCCAGGCATCGGGTACCTGCCGGAGCGCCTCTTCCGTGGTGTTGATGATGACGGGAAGGGTGAGAACGGCCAGCGTCAGCATGCCGGCAAGGAGGCTTACGCCCATGCCGAGAAAGGTCACGAAGAAGGCCAGTCCGAACAGACCGAACACCACGGAGGGAACACCGGCGAGATTGCTGATGCCAAGCCGCAGATACCGGGTCCAGGGTTTGCGGCCTCCATATTCATTAAGATAGACGGCGGAGGCGACGCCCAGCGGAAAGGCAATGAGCATGGAGCCGAAAGCCAGCAGGAAGGTACCCACGATACATGGCAGGATGCCGCCTTCCGTCATCATCCGGCGCGGAGATTCGGACAGGAATTCCCAGCTGATGGCCGGGCTTCCGTTCCAGATCAGGAAGGCGCAGACCCCAACCAGCGCGACGATATTGATTCCGGCGGCGAGCCGGAGCATTCCAAACATGAGGCTCTGCCAGCGCTGACGGCCGGCATTGCCCCGGATGGCGAAAAGTGCGTTCATACCAGATCCTAGAGTCCGGAAGAACCGGTCTGCTTGTGCTTTTCCGCGATGCGGAAGGCCAGCACGTTGAACATGAGCGTAAAGAGAAAGAGCACAATGCCGGTGGCAAACAGGGCGAAATAATGATCGCCGCGGAAGGGAGCTTCCGCCATTTCTGCGGCAATGGATGCCGGCATGGGGCGCACCGGATCAAAGATGGAAAGCGGAACGATTGCCGCCCCACCTGCAACCATGAGTACGACCATGGTTTCGCCGATGGCCCGGGACATGCCCAGCATGACGGCCGTACCGATACCGGAAAGTGCCGAGGGGATGACCACCCGGATGAGGGTTTCCCAGCGGGTTGCGCCGAGGGCCAGAGAGGCCTCACGCAGGGTACGGGGCACGGCAAACAGGGCATCTTCGGCAACCGAACAGATGGTCGGCACGCTCATGAAGGCCAGCATGAGAGAAGCGTTGAACAGATTGAGACCGGTAGCCGCTCCGAAATAGTCCTGCAGGAACGGAGCAACAATGATCATGCCGAAAAAGCCGATGACGACCGAAGGAAGCGCTGCCAGCAGTTCAATGAAGGGCTTGACGATACGGCGGGTATTCGATCCGGCGATTTCCGCAAGATAGGCGGCGGTCATGATGCCGAGAGGGACGGCAATGATGGAAGCCAGCGCCGTAACGCAGAGGGACCCGATGATCAGTGAAAGGATACCGAATTCCGGCGGTTCCGAAGTCGGATACCAGAGCGTTCCGCTCAGAAAGCTCCACAGGGGGTAATCCGCAAATAGCGGCAGCCCTTCCATGAACAGAAAGAGCATGATGCAGGCAAGCGAAAGCAGGGAGACAAACGCCACTCCCGTGAGCAGCCTGCGGATACAGTTTTCCTTGAAATCTCTGGACATTGATGTCTCCGGCCGTTTTACATCAGCAGGAAAGGGGGAGAGAGAAGACCCGATCATGCTTCCGGGGAAGCACGATGCGGGTCAGAAATGGCCGGAGAAAGACTCCTCCGGCCCTGCACACCTTACTTGGAAAGGGGAACGAATCCGGCCTTCAGCACGGCCTTCTGTCCCTTTTCGGGATCGAGCATGTACTTGATGAACGCACCGGCGGTACCCTGAGGCTGACCGTTGGTGAAGAGGTAGAGTTCACGAGCCAGAGGCCACTTCCTGGAGAGAGCGTTTTCGGGAGTGGCAACCAGTTCGCCGATGTTGAGGCCCTTGAGGGTATCGTTCATGTAGCCGATACCGATGTAGCCGATGGCGTTACGGTTCTTGGCAACAGCCTGCACAACGGCGCCGTTGGAAGCCTGAAGCAGAGCCTGAGGCATGACCTTGGCACCCTTCATGACCAGAGATTCCCAGGTTTCATAGGTACCGGAAGAGGTATCGCGGGAGATGACCACGATCTTGCCGTCAGCGCCGCCGACTTCCTTCCAGTTGGTGATCTTGCCGGTGTAGATGTCCTTGAGCTGTTCGAGAGACAGGCTCTTGACCTTGTTTTCCGGATTCACGACAGGAACGAGAGCGTCCACGGCCACGGCCGTACGAACGGGATCAACACCCTTCTTGGCGGCGAGATCCTTTTCGCTGCTCTTGATATCACGGGAAGACATGGCAATGGTGGTCAGACCGTCGATCAGGGCCTTCATGCCGTTACCGGAACCGCCACCGGAGAGGGCGATATCCACGTTCGGATTGGCAGCCATATAGGATTCGGATACGATCTGAACGATGGGAAGAACAGTGGTTGAACCGTTGATGACCAGTTCTTCCTTGGCCTGGGCAGGCAGCACGCAGGCAAGGGCCAGCAGGGACGTAAGCAAAAGACGTTTCATGAAAAAACTCCTTGATGAGAGTGGGTTGACGACCAAAAGACGCTTATTGACAGCCACTGTCCGCAGAGTCATTCGGGCTCCCGTTGCGGACAGGCTGAAAAATAGCGACGCTTCGTGTCAAAATGGTGACGACTTGCTGAAACACCTGTGACGAACAGAACGTCCTTCGACACAGAATCGTCACATCCGCTCCCCCGTTCCGTCACGGAAACGGCTTACAAACAGGCCGTGAATTCAGAAAGGAAAGGCAATCATGCTTAATGAATCTTCCACCATTCTTGTTGTTGAGGACGAACAGGATATCCGGGAACTGCTGGCCTACCACCTTGAGCGGGAAGGCTACGCAGTGCTGCAGGCCGGTGACGGCAAGGAAGGTCTGGAGCTGGCACGCAGCCGCAGACCCGACCTTATCCTGCTTGACCTCATGCTTCCCAAAATGGATGGCCTGGCTGTCTGCCGCGAACTGGAACGAAGCACGGATACCGTTCATATCCCCATCATCATGCTGACGGCACGGGGAGAGGACGTGGACAGGATTCTCGGCTTCGAACTCGGTGCCGATGATTATGTGG